>NZ_JBIYDV010000007.1:0-285928 GCF_044909215.1 Bacillus sp. RC252
GTCTTCAAACGAAAAACACCTCCATTGAATTTGCATACTTAGTATGCGAATTCAGGAGGTGTTTTTTTCATGTACCACTATTCGGGTTCACTTCAAAATCCTCGGTGTTTTTTTACTTAAACCAACCTTTTTTATAAAACCAAGCCATCATTCCGCCGCCAATTAATGCCATTAAAATTAAGCAAATAAAATAACTATACTTCCCGCCAAGCTCTGGCATATGTGCAAAGTTCATGCCGTATACCCCTGCAATAAATGTTAACGGCATGAAAATAGTTGAGAAAACAGTTAATGTTTTCATAATATTGTTCATATGGTGGGAATTCAACGAAAAGTAACTATCTCGAATATCTGCTGTTAATTCACGGCTCGCTTCAATCATCTCTGTCAGTTTAAGCAAATGATCATGTATATCTTTAAAATAAATTTCATGATCGCTTATACCGTAAAAACGTGTTGAATTTAATATACGATACAATAAATCACGCATCGGAATAATCGTACGCCTTAGCTTAGATAAATCTGCACGAATATCAAATACTTCTTCTAGCACACTTCCTGCTGTCTCACCCGTTAAATTATCATCAATTGCATTTAAATGGTCTTCAATGTAATAAACAGGTGCGAAATAATCATCTACAATTTGGTCAATAATTGTATGTGCTACATGCAAAGGGCTCTTCTTAATACGTTTCTTTTCACCAAGCGTTTTCCATACTCTTTCAATCGCATTGTTATGAGAGAAATGGAAAGAAACTATATATCGATCACTAATAAATAAATCGATTTCATGCGGTTCTAATCCGTCTTCTCCGAATGCATGAAGAACTAAAAAGTTATATCCATCATAAAAATCTACCTTTGGTCTCTGTACATACTCTACACAATCTTCAATTGCAAGGGGATGGAACTTGAAGTGATCTTGTAAAATATATGTATATTCCTCTTTCGTTGGCTTATATAAATCAAGCCAATACCATATGATGTTCTCTTTTTTCGTTTCTTCTAGCGAAACATCATATAAAACTTCATTTTTTTTCGTTATTGCACAAATTCTAATCATAATTTCACCCATTACTATTATAAACAAAAAATAGTAAAAAAAGCCAAGGAGAAATCTCCTCAGCTTTTTTTATCCCGCTATTTGCGGGCAGTAAGACCCCTACCTCAAAATTCAGCGAAAGCAAAGAAGTTAGGTCTGGGTCGGGCTGCCCGTAAATGCCCGATTGGTGAAGGCTAATAATCAGTGGGGATAAAGCCCCCCACTGATTAAAGTTTCACTTTATTACTTCGTTACAATACCGTGTACTAAAGTTGGTGCATCTACGTGATCTTTAGCGATTTTCATGTTCTCATAAATTTTCGCTTTTACGTCTTCAACATTTTCGCGGTTTGCGTAAATTGTAACAAGAGAGTCACCTTTTTTCACGCTATCGCCTACTTTTTTGCGAAGCATTAGACCAACTGCTAAATCAATTTCAGACTCTTTCGTTGCACGCCCTGCTCCTAAAAGCATTGCTGCTGTTCCGATTTCATCTGCAACGATTTCCGATACGTAACCGTCTTCTTTCGCTTCCACTTCAATTTTAAATTGTGCTTGTGGCAATTTAGAAGGATCATCAACAACAGATGCATCGCCGCCTTGCGCGGATAAGAACGTTTTAAATGATTCTAGCGCTTTACCATTGTTCATTACTTCAATTAACTTTTCACGTGCATCTTCTAAAGATGAAGCTTGTCCAGCAAGGTACACCATCTGACTTCCAAGTGTTAAACATAACTCTTCTAAATCTTTCGGTCCCTTACCTTGTAATGTATCAATTGCTTCTTGTACTTCTAATGCATTACCAATTGCTTCACCAAGCGGCTGACTCATATCAGAAATAACCGCCATCGTATTACGACCAACGTTATTACCGATGCGTACCATTGCTTCTGCTAAACGCTTTGCATCTTCATCCGTTTTCATAAACGCGCCTGCTCCAGTTTTTACATCAAGAACAATTGCATCTGCACCAGCAGCAATTTTCTTACTCATAATTGAGCTAGCGATAAGAGGAATTGAATTTACTGTTGCAGTTACATCACGAAGCGCATATAACTTTTTATCAGCAGGTGTTAAGTTTCCACTTTGACCAATAACAGCGATTTTATTTTCATTTACAAGACGCATGAATTCATCATTTTCAATTTCCACATGGAATCCTGGTACTGCTTCTAATTTATCAATTGTACCACCCGTATGTCCTAGACCTCGTCCAGACATTTTCGCAACTGGTACACCTAAAGCAGCTACTAATGGACCTAATACAAGTGTCGTTGTATCACCAACTCCACCCGTTGAATGCTTATCTACTTTTACCCCTTCAATGGCTGATAAGTCAATTGTATCACCGCTATTTACCATTGCCATCGTTAAATCTGCACGTTCTTGATCATTCATATCTTGGAAGAAAATTGCCATTGCAAGTGAACTCATTTGATAATCTGGAATACTACCATTTGTGTATCCTTCAACGATAAAGTTAATTTCTTCTGTCGTTAATGCATGTCCATCACGTTTTTTTGCAATTAGGTCCACCATTCTCATTGTGAAGTCACCCCTTCATTTGTTTTACAATTGCTTTTACTAATGCTAAGAAATTAGCTTTAACACGTTCTGTCGTTTCAATTACTTCATCGTGGTGAAGTGGTTGATCTAAAATACCAGCTGCCATATTTGAAATACAAGAAATACCTAGTACTTTCATACCTGCATGACGAGCTACAATTACTTCTGGTACTGTTGACATACCAACTGCATCTCCGCCAAGTGTACGAAGCATACGAATTTCAGCAGGTGTTTCATATACAGGACCTGTCATTCCAACATATACACCTTCTTGTACTTTAATATTTAAATCTACTGCAACTTGTTTCGCCATTTCGCGAAGTTCTGGCGTATATGATGTAGACATATCAGGGAAACGTACACCCATTTCAGAATCATTTGGTCCGATTAATGGGTTCGTACCCATGAAGTTAATATGGTCTGAAATTAACATAAGATCGCCTGGTTCAAATGATGTATTTACACCACCAGCTGCGTTCGTTACAACAACTGTTTCTACACCTAGTTCTTTCATAACACGAACTGGGAATGTTACTTTTTGCATATCGTATCCTTCGTAGAAATGGAAACGTCCTTGCATTGCTACTACTGTTACACCTTGAAGTGTACCGAATACAAGTTGACCTGCATGTCCTTCTACAGTTGAAACCGGGAATTCAGGGATTTCACTGTATGGTACTGCTACTGCGTTCTCGATTTCATCTGCTAATACACCTAGTCCAGATCCAAGGATTAGTCCTACTTGTGGTGTCTCTTGAAATTTCTCTTTTAAGTATGAAGTTGATTTTGTAATTAGTTCACGATTCATCTGTTTATCCCCCTATTTCTTTAGCTCGTTTAAGAAGCTTGTTCCATGTTCTGGCATTTTAACATTAAAGTTTTCTGCTACAGTTGCACCAATATCAGCAAATGTTTGACGAAGTGATAACTCTTGTCCGCCTTCTTTCATGCTTGGGCTATATGCTAATAACGGTACATATTCACGTGTATGATCAGTACCAGGATGTACTGGATCATTACCATGGTCTGCTGTAATTAATAATAGATCATCTTCTTTTAGTTTTTCGAATACTTCTGGAAGACGTGCGTCATATTCTTGTAGAGCTTCTCCGTACCCTTGTGGGTCACGACGATGACCAAATAAGGCATCAAAGTCAACTAAGTTTAAGAAGCTAATACCTGTAAAGTCCATATTTAATGTATCTACAAGCTTGTCCATTCCATCCATATTTGATTTCGTACGAAGTGATTCAGTTACACCTTCTCCATCATAAATGTCAGCAATTTTACCAATAGCAATTACATCATAATCGCTATCTTTAAGTTCATTCATTACTGTGCGACCAAATGGTTTTAACGCATAGTCATGACGATTTGGTGTACGTGTGAAGTTTCCTGGCTCTCCAACGAACGGACGAGCAATAACACGCCCTACCATGTACTTCTCATCTAATGTTAATTCACGTGCGATTTTACAAATTTTATATAGCTCTTCAAGTGGTACTACTTCTTCATGAGCTGCGATCTGTAATACACTATCAGCAGAAGTGTAAACAATTAAAGAACCTGTTTCCATTTGTTCTTGACCAAGCTCAACAAGTACCTCAGTTCCAGAAGCTGGTTTATTACCGATAATTTTACGACCTGTCTTTTCTTCTAATTCATCAAGTAATTCTTTCGGGAATCCTTCAGGAAACACTTGGAATGGTGTATCAATGTAAAGGCCCATGATTTCCCAGTGACCTGTCATTGTATCTTTACCTGTAGATTTCTCTTGCATTTTTGTATAATATCCAAGCGGTTTCTCTACTTTAGAGATTCCTTTCATTTCACGAATATTACCAAGGCCTAATTTCACCATGTTTGGCATGTGTAATCCATTCATATGTTCAGCGATATGACCAATTGTATCAGAACCTAAATCACCAAACTGCTCAGCATCTGGTGCTTCACCGATTCCCACAGAGTCCATTACGACTAGGAAAATACGTTTATATTTATTCATAACTGCAACCTCCTATATGTTCAGTTCTACTTCTTGTAGTATGTTCAAAACGCTATAAAGTGAAACTGTTATCAATGGGAATTATCTTTCGTCCTCATTATTAAACAGTACTGCTTTAAATCATTCTCTAACTTTTTCGTTTTACTTTCAAACGAATAAAAAACATTTCTAGGTTTTTCCAAGTCAGATGTCAGACATCTGATATTGATATCATAACATGTTTACGCTTTCTTTTTAATACATTTTCGTAGAATTCCTCATTTTCTTTACCCTTCTATTGTAATCCATTCTGCAAAGAAGTGCTAATCATTTTATAACATATTTCCTAATATAAAAATAAAAAGCAGCTCTAAAGAGCTACTTTTTATTTTACTTCTACTGTTTCTTCTTTATGTTCATGTAGTTCACCTTTTTTAACATGAACTTTCACTTTGTAAGCACCGTTTTCTTTGAAAGTATGTTTCGTTTCATACTCTCCTTTATTTCCTTCTTTCGCTGGAATAAATTCGTGCTTTTCAACACCATCTTTCCAAATCTCAAGTTGTACTTCAGCACCAGTTAACGCTTCTTCTTTTTGCTTCAAATGAACTTTCATTGTTGATTCAGCATTTGCTTTAATATCACCAGCCATAAGATGTATCATCGTATCACTTTTATGATCCCCATGACCTTCTTCTTTTTTCGCATCTTCTACTTTTGCATTTCCTACAGCGACTTTTGTTTCTGGCATAACATGCATTTCACGTGCATTTGTATGAGGAATAATATGATATACTCCATCAGTTTCAAATGTTTTCTCTACTGCATAAACACCTTTTCCTTTATGCTTACCATCTAACATCTCGTGTTTCTCGTCGCCATCTTTCCAAATCTCAAACTTTACGTCATCAGCATCCGTTACTCTTTCTTTTCCTTGTGTAACAAGTGCTTGTACTTCTGTTTTTTCACCAGGTTTAATTTCTTTCGGATTCGTTTGAACCGCTACTTTTATAGCTTCAAGTTTCTGTTCTTTTTTCGGTTCTTCTTTGTTTGTATTACAGCCAGCCAATGCTAGCATCGCGATAAATAATGTAATAATAAGTTTTTTCATCTTCATTTCCTCCTTCATACTTTCCTTAGTATAGAGGAAATACATTGTAATATTCTAGTCTTCTGCTGAAAACAATGTACGAAATGTTTGTGAAGTTTCTGTGAAATGGTTCACTCTTCTTAATCTATGAAAAAAGAGCATAGTGACTATGCTCTCGGGTGAAACTGTTTATATACATCTTTTAATCTAGTTTTTGAAACGTGCGTATAAATTTGTGTCGTCGAAATATCTGCATGTCCAAGCATTTCCTGTACAGCACGTAAGTCTGCCCCATTTTCTAATAGGTGCGTAGCAAAAGAGTGACGCAACGTATGCGGTGTAAGCTCTTTTGCAATATTCGCTTCTTTCGCTAGCCGTTTTAAAATTTTCCAAAATCCCTGCCTCGATAATCGATTACCATGATGGTTTAAAAAGAGCGCATCTACTGCTTTTTTACCCATCAATTCTCTTCTTCCTTTTTCAATATACTTTTGAATCGCTTCTGTCGCTAAGCTTCCTAGTGGAATAATTCTTTCTTTGTTCCCTTTCCCGATACAGCGAACAAATCCCATCGTTAAGTGCACATCTTCTAAATTTAATGCAATTAATTCTGAAACACGAAGTCCTGTTGCATACAACAACTCTAACATTGCCTTATCACGAATCCCAAAAGCACTTGCCGTTTTCGGTGTTTGAAGCAATGCTTCCACTTCGTCGATTGATAATACTTTTGGTAATTTTCGTTCCCCTTGTGGCGTTTCAATATGTACCGATGGGTCATGCTCCACTGCTCGTTCACGAAGTAAAAATTGATGAAACGAACGAATCGATGCAATATGACGCGCCAATGTTTTTGAAGATTTCCCGTTTTCTTTTAAATGCTGCAAAAAGTTAACAATATGCAAGCGTGTCACTTCATGAAACGTCTTCGTTTGTTCTACATTTTGCAAATACTTCACATAGCTTTTTAAATCGCGTTCATAAGATACAACTGTATTTTTCGCTAAACCTTTTTCAACAATCATATAATGAATAAAATCTTTTAATTGATCTTCCAATCTACACTACTCCCCATTTTCATAGAAAAACATCATTCTATTTACGAAAGCATCCTTTTCCGGCTCCTCATTCCCTGATACTTTTTCTACAGTCTCTTCTTTTGGCTTTTCATAACGATGGTAACTTTCATATTCTTGATTTATCCATAGTATAGCGAAATAAAACAAAATCGTACAACTTGTAAATAATAAAAATACTTTCATCCCATCAAAAGTTAATTTTAAAGCTCGGCGCATTGTAAATTCCTCCAAAATATAAGTTATTACAACATATGCCAAGCTTTCACCAATTTATACCTTATTCAAATAAAAAACCTCTTCCTAGTTAAATAGGAAAAGGTTATTTTTCATCCGTTTCATTTTCTTGACAATTTTTACAAATCCCATGGAATGTTAAACGATGATCTTTCACCTTAAAGCTCCAGTCTCGTTCCACTTTATTCTCCACTTCACCAAGTAAATCTTCTTGTATTTCTTGTACAGCACCGCATTGTGTACAGATTAAATGATGATGGAAACGCTGTGCACCTTCTTGGCGTAAGTCATAACGCGAAACACCGTCTCCAAAGTTAATTTTATCGACAACTTTCAACTCAGACAATAACTCTAAAGTTCGATAAACGGTTGCTAATCCGATCTCTGGCGACTTTTCTTTTACAAGGAGGTATACATCTTCTGCGCTTAAATGATCTTCTTCATTTTCTAGCAGCACACGAACTGTTGCTTCACGTTGTGGTGTCAATTTATAGCTCGCTGCATGTAATTGCTTCTTAATTCGTTCAATTCTTTCTTCCATTCGGTACTACTCCCTCCTCGCCACTCTTACACCATTATATCAGAAGAAGGGCTCCTGTCAAAAGAAAAACAATAAAAACAAATTGATAATTATTCTCAAAAAGTATTTATTGTTTGTTAATAGCCTCCACAACTTCTTTCATTAAAACTGGTGATGCATACACTTCGACACTGGAAGCAATAGCTAATACCGCTCCAATCACGAGAAAAAAGCATGTATAGCGAATTAATAACGGTAATAGTGGCTCAGTTATTTTCCGAATAAATTGATGCCTAATCATTCTCAAGGAAAAGCTTGCAGCAATTGTTGTCATTACGAGAAATACAGGAATTATAATTAAATTTTGTGGCAATACAGATACAAATGCTAATAATAGTCCATTCCATCCGTGCTGACTTACTAAAAAACCTACTGTAAATCCAACAACTACCCCTTTTAAAAATAGTAAGATAAAAATGAGCGGCAACCCAATAATTGAAATCCCCAAAATCCAAATAAAGCCGATATATTTTAATTGCGAAAAGTAACTTTCTCGAAACATTTCGCCTGCGACAGCAAATTCTCCTTTAGAAACTTGTCCAAAAAAACGCTGTAAATAAAATGATAAATCTTGCTTTTGGTTTATTTGCAAACTATTCACAAGAATCGCTCCAAATATTACTCCCATCAGTAATAAAACCGCATTAAATATATATAGTGAAGAATTTTCCTGTATGTGAGACATTACACGGTCTTGCCACGTTTTTCGCCACATTTTCCTTCCCTCCGTTCACACTCTTACTAAAAATGTATGAAAGAAAGAAAAAAAGTATGACGAATTAGCATTGAAATTCCGCTCTACTTTGCTAAACTAAAAAGTAGAGAATAGGAGGGATTTCTCTTGAAACCATTATTATTAGATTTTCCAACATTATTTCAAACTGAGCGCTTGCAAGTACGTAAGCCGTTTCCAGGTGATGGAACAGAAGTATATGAAGCAATCCAAGCTTCGCTAGAAGACTTATTACCATGGATGCCAATTACTGCTGAAACAGAAGAACGTGCTGAAGAAATTGTTCGCGAAGCTCACGGACAGTTTTTACTTCGTGAAACACTTGATTTCCACTTATACGATAAAGTATCTGGTACATTCATCGGAGCTATTACGCTCAAGCCTGAAAACTGGGATATTCCAAAGTTTTCACTTCACTTTTGGCTACATAGCGCTTATACAAAGCATGGCTATATGACAGAAGCCATTAAAGGTGCGATTCAATTTGCATTTGATAAACTAGGTGCTAGAAGAATTGAAATTCGTACTGATGCAACAAATATAAACGCATGTAACTTAGCAGAACGTCTAGAATTTATTTTAGAAGGTACAATGGAAAATGATTTCCTAGCACCCGATGGCAGCTTACGCGATGCACGTGTATATGCAAAAATCAACTAAAAACACTCGCCTTAGGCGAGTGTTTATTTTTGTAATTGTAAATATTGTACTGCAAACATCGTCTTAGCATCATGTATGCGAAGGTCTTTCATAAGATCAATCGCTTCTTCTAATGACACTTCCATTAATTCCACAAATTCATCTTCATCTAAAGCTGCTTTATTTTCTTTTTGTTTTAATCCTGTCGCTTTATATACATATAAAATTTCATCTGCAAAACCAGGTGATGTATAGAAAGATGTAATAAGCTCCATATTTTCACATACATATCCTGTTTCTTCTTCTAATTCACGAACTGCTGTTACCTCTGGCTTTTCCCCAGGTTCTAACTTCCCAGCAGGAATTTCCACAATTGCCTTTTCGAGAGCTTTACGATACTGCTCAACGAGTACAATTTTCCCCTCATCAGTAATAGCAATAATAGCAACTGCCCCAGGGTGATTTACGATTTCACGTTTACTCATTTCTCCATTTGGTAATACTACATCATCAACACGAACTTTTATAACCCTACCATCAAAAATCGGTTCAGTTTTTACTGTTCTTTCTGCAAGATTACTCATACTACTTCATCTCCCTGTTCTATTTCCTAATCGTTCTTCATACATTTTACCACATTGAAAGGAGCGTGATAGAAATGAAAGTTTACATTTTACCAAATCGCGTCACTTTAGTCGGCAAAGCATGGCAAATTCGTCATAAGCTAAAACAATATGGCAAAGAGTATACAACTGTACAAGAGTGGATTACAGCAAATAAAAAGTAAACGTTTGTCAACCTCCTTCCCCTTTCGTACAATAAAGGTAAGGAGGTTGACCTATGAAAAAACGTCAATTAGGAAACTCAGATTTATATGTTACGGAAATTGGATTTGGCTGTATGTCTCTCGGTGCATCTGAGGCTGAAGCTATGCGTATTATCGATGAGGCAATCGATTTAGGAATTAATTTTTTTGATACAGCGGACTTATACGATTATGGATTAAATGAAGAATTTGTTGGAAAAGCTCTGAAAGGAAAACGCGACCAAATTGTTCTTACAACAAAGGTTGGAAATCGATGGACAGAAGAAAAAAACGGTTGGTCTTGGGATCCTTCTAAAGCTTATATAAAGGCCGAAGTAAAAGAGAGTTTACGTAGACTTCAAACAGATTATATTGATTTATATCAACTGCATGGCGGGACGATTGAAGATCCTATAGATGAAACAGTTGAAGCCTTTGAAGAATTAAAAAAAGAAGGGATTATTCGTCATTATGGTATCTCTTCTATACGTCCAAATGTCATTCGTGAGTATGCAAAACGATCAAATATCGTTAGCATATTAATGGAATACAGCCTTTTAAATCGTCGCCCTGAAGAATGGTTCCCGCTTCTTAATGAACAGCAAATTAGCGTTATTGCTCGCGGACCACTTGCGAAAGGGATTTTAACTAACAATAATGCAAGAAAGATAGAAAGAGTAAAAGAAAAAGATTACCTCTCTTATTCTTACGATGAGTTATATTCGACACTCGCGAGTGTAAAAGAAATAATCGGGGAAAGCTCTTTAACAGGAACAGCTATTCAATATTGCTTACATAACGAAACTGTTGCAGCTGTTATACCTGGTGCAAGCTCTATTCAACAATTGCAAGAAAATATACAAGCTAGCCAACAGTTATCTTTAACAAAAGAAGAATATGTACAACTTCAAAAGATTGTTAAGTATGATTCATATGCTTTGCATCGCTAAAATATTGATACCGATAAAAGCAAAAGACTGCCTCCCAACACTAGGCGGCAGTCTTTTTTTATAACGTATCATATTTATCAGGATTCGTTCCTACATGTAAATTACGATTTAACGTATTAATTTGATCCATCTCTTCTTCAGTTAATGAGAAATCAAAAATAGTAAAGTTCTCTTTAATACGAGATGGCGTAACAGATTTAGGAATAGTCACAATCCCACTTTGAATATCCCACCTTAATATAACTTGTGCAGGTGACTTTTCATATTTTTTAGAAATAGCCTGAATAATTGGATGCTGGAATACTTCGCCGCCTCTCATTAAAGGACTCCACGCTTCCATCTGAATTTGCTCACCTTGACAGAAATCACGCAATTCAAATTGCGCTAACATTGGATGAAGTTCAACTTGATTTACCATCGGCTTCACTTTGCAATTTGGTAATAACAGTTCTAAATGATGTTTATGAAAATTAGAAACACCAATCGCGCGCACTTTACCTTCTTCATATAGCTTTTCTAAAGCACGGTACGTATCAACATACTTCCCTCTTATCGGCCAATGGATTAAATATAAATCTACATACTCCATTTGTAATTTCTTTAAACTTTTTTCAAACGCCTCGAGCGTCTCCTCGTACCCTTGATCGTCGTTCCAAACTTTTGTTGTAATAAACAAGTCTTCTCGCGGGATTCCAGATTCATGAACCGCTTCTCCGACACCGCTTTCATTTTCATATACAGTTGCTGTATCAATCGAACGGTATCCAACTTCTAACGCTGTTTTTACTGCTTGTTTAACTTCGTCGCCTTCTTTCGCTTTATAAACGCCTAGACCAATCATCGGCATTTTCACGCCATTATGAAGTGTAGTTGTTGGAATATGCACAGTCGTTCTCCCTTTCATTGTTACATTTTTATAAACCACTACTTTATTTCAACAAGATTTATTCAAAATGTCAAAACATACGTACAGTTTACATAATAATTTTATACCCCTTTAGAAAATAACATGAACTCAGTCGTTCACGTTACTTTCTATCCATTTCTTCGCTTTTTCATCAACATTACGTACAAATTCATTTTTTCCTTCTGTATACAACGTGCCATCATATGTATATTTTTCAGCTAGTTCTTTCTTTAAAGTCGCATACGCTTCTGCTTCTTCACAATGAGCCATCATATAATCACGAAATGCTAAATGCCTTACTATCTCAGGGTTTCCTTTTTCAAATACGTGTAAGTGATACGAGCGTTTTTCCTCAGTTCCATGAATAAAAAAACGACGACCTGAAATACCATTTTCCCCTTTCACGATGTAACCAAGCTCTTTAAATCGTTCATTCCAATGATCTACTCTGTCGATACTTTCTACTTCCATGATCATATCAATAATAGGTTTAGCTGCTAGTCCTGGCACTGACGTACTTCCAATATGATGGATTTTTACCGTTTCTGGCATCGCCGATTTTAATCTTTCGGCCTCCATTTGAAATTTCTCA
Organism: Bacillus sp. RC252; assembly: GCF_044909215.1. Lineage (NCBI taxonomy): Bacteria > Bacillati > Bacillota > Bacilli > Caryophanales > Bacillaceae > Bacillus > Bacillus sp. RC252. The sequence goes on from NZ_JBIYDV010000007.1 coordinate 12,205, forward strand.
CTCCAATGATTTTCATACGGAACGACTACAATTTTCCTCATTCTAACTCCCCTTTTCTTACAAACTCGTCAAAAAAATGATCAGTGGCATTTCACTGATCATCTTTTTATTATTTAAAGTCTTTCCAAGTAAGGCTACTTTCACTTAACAGTTCTTCAAATGATTTATTCTTTTCACGTTCTTTTTGTTCTTTACGCTTTCTTTCTTGTTCTGCTGCCTCTTTTTTCTCTTCTCTCACTTGCAACTCTTTTTTCTTATTCTTTAATTGTTGCATTAACGAATCGTTCAATTGATCACCTAGTGTAAGTGATTCTTTCTCTGGTTGATTCATTTGAGAGTGTCTTTGTGTTTGTCTTTGCTTCTTTTTCTTCATACTATTCACCTTTTACTTTTTTCTCCATTATAGAGGATACACGGCGAAATCGACAATAAAAAAGGTTCCCTACTCTATTATTTATCTTTTGTAAATATGTTAATTTTTCGAAAAAACTAAATTTTATATGGATATAATCCTAGTAATCTATTAAAATTATGTCGTATGATGTCAGATTATAAAAAAAGGAGAAATTAATTATGTGGAAAAAAATTATTCCTGCTGTTGCTGTTTTAAGTACTATTACTTTTTCAAGCGTATTCGCCGCTCCTCCATCTCAGACTCCTGCCGAACAAAACCGATACATAGACGTACAAATGCTTGGTATTAATGATTTACATGGTCAACTAGATACTGTAAAAAAAGTTAACAATAAAGAAGCTGGTGGCGCTGATTATTTAGCTACTTATTTAAAAGAACGTAAAAAACAAAACCCTAATACACTTCTCGTACATGCCGGTGATATTGTCGGAGCCAGCCCACCAGTTTCCGCATTATTACAAGACGAACCAACAATTGAATTTTTAAATGACTTAAAGTTTGATGTTGGTACAATCGGAAACCATGAATTTGATGAAGGTATCGATGAAATGAAACGCCTCATTTACGGTGGATATCACGAAAAAACAGGGAATTTCAAAGGAGCAAACTTCCCTTATGTCGCTGCAAACTTCTATAATAAATCAACTGGCCGCTTATTTTTACCACCATTCACTGTAAAAATGGTTGACGGAGTTCCTGTAGGGTTCATTGGAGTTGTTACAACGGATACACCGAATGTCGTTATGCCTACTATGCTTAAAAATGTAGAAATCACTGATGAAGTAGAGGCTATTAATAAATCCACACAACAATTAAAACGTCTCGGCGTTAAATCTATCGTAGTCCTTGCACATGTCGGCGGAACAACTGATGAGTCTGGTGTAACAAATGGAGACCTCACTCGAATTGCAAATGAAACAGATCCAGAAGTCGATGTTATTTTCGGCGGACATAGTCATACGTATGTAAATGGTACTGTAAATAATAAACTTATCGTGCAAGCGAACTCTTACGGGATGGCTTTCTCTGATGTAGATGTAACGATTGATAGAAAAACAAAAGATATTGTGAAGAAAAAAGCTGAAGTTATTACAACGTACCATGAAGGTGTAGAGCCTGATAAACAAGTAAAACAAAAGTTAGATCAATATAAAGAAAAAATCGCACCTCTTGTAAATGAAGTAGTCGGAAAATCTACAGCACCTATCGACCGTAAACAAAACGATGCTGGTGAATCTACACTTGGAAATTTAGTTGCGGATGCCCAGCGCCAAACTATGCAAACACAAATCGCTCTTATGAATCCTGGTGGAATTCGTAATGATCTAGACGCTGGAGATATTACATGGGGCGAATTATACGGCATTCAGCCTTTCGGAAACCAATTAATTAAAGTAGATCTAACAGGTCAAGATATTCGTGATATTTTAAATCAACAATGGCAAAAAGGAGCAACGAGAATGCTTCAAATTTCAGGTATTCAATACACTTGGGATGCAAATAAACCAAATAACGAAAAGGTTACGAATATCCGTTTAACAAATGGTGAAGAATTAGTTCCCTCTAAAACGTATAGCGTAGTTGCAAATGCTTTCCTAGCTTCTGGCGGTGATGGATTCGTATCCTTTAAAAATGGAAAAAATGCTGAAACTGGTCCAAACGATTTTGAAGCATTAGTCGATTATGTAAAACAAGTGAAAGAACCAATTCAGCCGATTATTGATGGACGTATTCAAAAAAACAATTAAATACTATTCAAACTAGTGCGTGACACTCGAAAGAAGAAGCTCCTTTTATATGCAAGGAGCTTCTTCTTTTAGAGTCATACGTATTGTCATTCTTCTAGTGCAGTAAAGGATACGCACATAGCCCCTTGTTTCTTCGTAGTATATAGAAAACTATAATGGGAAGATTTGTATGTGTTTTCATCAAACAATGACGATACATTGTATCGAAAAAACGACAAACACATTCGTAGTATTGAGAAAGCAATTAATGGAGAATATAGCGCCATTCATTTTCATGCTAGATTAGCTACTTTAGCTCCAGACATAAATGAACGAACTCAAATCCTTGAAATTCGGCAAGATGAGCAACGAACAGTTGATTTTTACTTAGAAATTGCTGACGAAACGACAAATCAACAAGTGAAAGAAACATTTCGGCGCGCAGCAGCTGATGAACAAAATCATGCCGTTTGGTTCCTATATTACTTTTCGAAACAAAATAAAAAATGAAATAAAAGAAAGGATACACGCTCTTATATGGAACATAGTATCCTTTCTTTTATTTCTCTGGATACGTTTCATGATTAACATCATACCGTTGCAAAAATTCCTGTAGTGCTTCTTCTACAATTTTAGACTTTTGAATCCCTTTTGATTCCGATATAACATCTAGTCTTGCTAATACTTCTATATTAATCGAAAAGGTTCGTTTCTTTTTCTCTGTGCTCTTACTTATAATTTGAACACTTACTTCTTCTCTTTTTCTTAGCAATTCATAAATGCTTTGTAATTGTTCATAAATTAGTAATTGATAGTCTGTTTTTGCATATTGAAGGGCAGTAGCTTCTTGGATTTGCAAATGACGTGGCTCTTCACCATCACCTATAAAGATACGTTTTTTCTGCTCTCCATCATATTCATATCCAATCACCCTTAATTTCTTTGATAATGTATATGGGCTCATTTCAAGCCGTTTCGCTATAATAGCGATTGATTCGCGTCTATTTAAAGAATCAATAATTTCTCCAATCGTCACATTCTCCCTCCTCTCTTAATCGCCTAAACTTGAAATCAAACCAGTATGTTATGATACAATGATTTTCTAGTAGTATATGCAAAAGAAAGAGCCTGTGCGATTCATACCATTTAAGAAAAGGAGGTTTACATATGCTTTTTCGTAGCCATACCCCTCAGTTTTACAACGAAAAGAAGCAACTAATCCCTAACAGTATCGCTACGATAGAAAGCGTTATGATTAATGACCGGAAACAATCTCTCCTTATACGCGGCCAAAACGTGGAACAGCCTATTTTATTATGCTGCCACGGCGGCCCTGGTATGGCACAAATCGGCTTTATTCGCCATTTTCAAAAAGAGTTAGAAAAGCACTTTATCGTTATTAATTGGGATCAGCGAGGGGCAGGTAAATCCTTTTTATGGCGGGACATCCAAACAAATCTTACGATTGATCAATTTTTTTCAGATGCAAAAAAGGTTATTCAATATCTTCTCAAACGCTTTAATAAGCAAAAACTATTTCTCGCAGGTCATTCTTGGGGAAGTATTATCGGACTACAAATCACTAATCAATGTCCCGAATATATAGAAGCATACATCGGCATCGGTCAAATCGTACATATGAAGCAAAATGAAGAATTACTATATCAACATTTAATTAGCTCTGCCAAAAAACATGACCATAAAAAGGCATTAGCTTCTCTTTTAAAATTAGGGAAACCACCCTTTTTAGATACGAGACGCCTCATTATTCAAAGAAAGTGGCTTGGTACATTCGGAGGAGCAATCCAAAATGGATCTTCCTTTTCTTTCATACGAAAAGGCTTCTTTTCTCCTGAATATACGCTATTAGATTGGTTCAAATTTCTCGCAGGAAATTTAAAATCCGGAGTTTTATGGGAAGAGATGCTGACAATCGATTTCTTTTCATCTATTTCAAGTTTATCTGTTCCTGTTTATTTTTGTTCTGGTCGCTATGATTATCAAACTCCTTATGCACTCGTTCAACAATATTGCGATATCATTCAAGCTCCTATTAAAAAGATGATTTGGTTTCCAAACTCGGCACATTCTCCAGATTTAGAAGAGCCTGAGTTATTCGCTAAATCTTTACAATCAATTAAACAAGAACTATCTTTTCAACATTAATAACAAAAGGCGCTTTTACATTTCATAGAAAACATTTTATAATGATATGTCGCAAGTATATGTCACTACAAACACTTGCTTGCCTTAACAGAATAAAAATTAGGGAGATTACATTTATTATGAACGCTGTACTCATCGCAGTAGCAGTCATGCTACTGCTTAGTTTGTTACGTGTCCAAGTCATTGTCGCCATTATCGTTGGAGCTTTAACAGGCGGACTTATCGGCGGACTCGGTATTTCAGAAACAATTAGTACTTTTACAGCCGGTCTTGGGAACAGTGCTCCTATCGCATTAAGCTACGCAATGCTCGGTGGATTTGCTATTTCCCTTTCAAAAACAGGACTTCCTGATGCAATGATCCAATCAGCTTTAAAATGGATCGGCAACGAACAAGACACGAAAAAACAAGTCTATTCTAAAATACTTATATTATTTATCATTTTAATAATGGCTTGCTTCTCACAAAATATTATCCCTGTTCATATCGCCTTCATCCCAATCTTAATTCCAGCACTTTTAAAAGTATTAAATGAGCTGAGGGTGGATCGTAGGCTTGTAACATGTCTTATTACATTTGGGTTAATTACCCCTTACATGTGGGTTCCAGCAGGGTTCGGAAAAATTTTTCATGACGTATTGCAAACAAATGCTGCGCAAAGCGGTCTTACATTTGATGTCGCACTTATTCCAAAAGCGATGACTATTCCAGCAATCGGTATGATTATCGGATTATGTGTAGCGGTTTTCATTACATACCGAAAACCACGTACATATGAAACAGAACAAATTCATTCTGCACAGAATGAAATCGTTCCCTATACGAAAAGAAGCATTACTTTGGGTTTATTATCAATACTCGCTACATTAACTGTACAATTAGCAACAGAATCAATGATTTTTGGTGCTTTAGCAGGTATTATCGTCTTATCAGTTAGCGGTAGCCTCCCTCTTAAAGAAGCCGATGCTATTTTAACGAGTGGAATGCGTATGATGTCCTTTATCGGATTTGTTATGATTTCTGCCGCTGGATTTGGCGCTGTTCTTCGAAAAACTGGACATGTTGAATCTCTTGTGCAAACGAGTGCACATATAATCGGAAATAATAAACCGCTTGCTGCATTTCTTATGCTCATTATTGGACTTCTCGTTACGATGGGAATTGGCTCTTCCTTTTCAACCATCCCAATCTTAACAACAATTTTCGTACCGTTATGCGTCCAGCTCGGATTTAGTCCCATGGCTACAATCGCAATTATCGGTACAGCTGGTGCACTTGGTGATGCAGGTTCTCCAGCATCTGATAGTACACTTGGACCAACGTCCGGTTTAAATGCTGATGGTCAGCACCATCATATATGGGATACATGTGTCCCAACATTTCTACACTATAATATACCGTTACTTATATTCGGCTTTATTGCCGCAATTACACTATAAAAGGTGCGTTTTAAAAACGCACCTTTTACTTTGTTGTTTCTCTCTCAATGCATCTAAATTCTGTTTCCACTTCTTCTTGTCGCACTTGTTTCTTCTTTATTTTTCCTATTAACTGTTGAAAAGCTATTTCCCCATTTTCTTCGATATAACTTCCAATCGTCGTTAATGATGGACTTATCCATTCACCCTCTACACTCCCGTTAAATCCAATGATTTGTAACTTACCTGGTATATGAATATTAAGAGTTTTCGCCGCCCTGATTAGCTCAATAGCGACCTTATCACTTGAAGCTACAACCCCATCTATGTATGGATGCTTTTGTAACAATTCAAGAAACTGTTGATTCGTATACCCTTGTACAATTCCCTCTCGATAAGAAAGTCCTTCTTTCCAAGCAGTATCTAGAAATCCTGCCACATGCTCTTCCATTTCTTCACTCTCTACTTCCTCACCGATATAAGCAAGAAACTGGCAGCCTTTCTCTTTTAATAAAGAAACAGCTTTCTGTCCACTTTCATAATAGCTCATAAGAGATTGTCGTTCTTCAAGCACAGCGAAAGGAAGTGAGATTTCTCCTATACTTCGAAAAACAGATTTCGTCATTATAACGCCTGCAATGTTATTTTGCGCCAACATATCTATGTATCTATTCTTATTTTCTATATTACAAACTATTACTTGATACCCTTCTTTGTATGCTATTTCCTCAACGAAACGGAGCAAAGTGATGTATGATGGATTATGCAAATTATCTACAAGTAATGCAATCACCGTTGAAGGCTGTTTAAATAAAGGCTTTGCTGTAGCATTCGGTCTATAATGTAATTCTTCAATTGCTTTTTTTACTTGTTTCACCGTATCTTCATGGACATATCCTTTTTCGTTAATGACTCTTGAAACGGTTGCGACTGAAACACCGGCCAATTTTGCAACATCACGTATAGTTGCCACATCGTCACCCCTTAATATGGTAATAGATTACAATTTTAAATTAAACCAAAATATAACATTCGTCAAGGTTATTGTTTTATATTTCTGAAAATTGTTACACAATTTCCACTCTACTCAGAAAATATACTCCAGCTGAATTTCATGTGAAATCGCGATATTATCATAACCAATAAATGGAATTTCTTTCTTTATTTTTCGTGCTTCCTTTACCGCATCAATATATAAGTTCGTCATCATGAAGCTACGTTTTTGATAAAAACGAAGTGCGTTCATATTATCATTCGTCGTAATAAGCCACACTTTTTTACATTCGTTCTCTTTTGCCACTCGCAATACACAATCCACCAGTTTTGTACCAATCCCCTTCCCTTCCTCAAAACTATTTAACGATACAATTTCACACATATTTTCTATCACTTTATATGTTGAAATTCCTACTATTCTGTTATTTCTAAGTGCAATAAAACCAGGTAATTCTTCTAATTGATGTACTCTGCCTCGCGAGACCATCATTGAGCTTCCCCAGTTTTCACACATAAAATCCTGAATTGCTTCTTTCATTTCTGGTGTGATTTTTTGTATATGAACCATACACGATTTCTCCCCTTTTCACATCATTGTGATACAATGTTAGTGTATCACATGTAGAGGTATTTGGAGGATGAGGTAAAGTATGAAACGTTTTTTTACAGCATTGTTTACTATACTAGGCGCACTAACTGCGATTGGGATTTTCTTTACAAATAAAGTTATGTACTTGAAGAAAAAAACAGAGGAAGAAGTTTTAGAACGCGAAACGAAAAAGCATTTTCATTTGGACGATTTTAAGGCTATTCAAAAAGAAGAGGTTCACATCCCTTCTCAATTCGGATACGAACTTCACGGATATTACATGCCAGCTGGTCATTCCAATAAATTTATGATTTTTTGCCACGGTGTGACTGTAAATAAAATGAATTCCGTTAAATATGCAAACTTATTTTTAAATAGAGGATATAACGTATTTATTTATGATCATCGCCGTCATGGTAAAACCGGTGGTAAAACAACAAGTTATGGCTATTATGAAAAACATGATTTAAAGTCAGTAGTTGACTGGCTAAAAGATCGTTTCGGAACGAATATTACACTCGGAATTCATGGTGAATCTATGGGTGCTGCAACTCTTCTTCAATATGCAGGACTTGTAGAAGATGGTGCTGATTTTTATATTGCTGATTGTCCTTTCTCTGATTTTTATGGACAGTTACAACATCGTTTGAAAGTTGAGTTTCATTTGCCAAAATGGCCTTTATTACCTTTAGCAAATGCCTTTTTAAAAGTTCGTGATGGCTATACAATTCGTGAAGTTTCACCAATTGATTGTATAAAAAATATTAACAATCCGGTTCTCTTTATTCATAGTAAAGATGATGACTATATTTTATCTGATATGACGAAATCACTTTATGAAGCGAAAGAAAATAATAAACAGCTTTATATTGCAGAACATGGTGCACACGCTTGCTCTTATAATGAAAATAAAGAAGAGTACGAAGATGCCATCGATCAATTTTTAAACACATATGTAAAAGAAACAAAAAACAGGCTTGCATAAGCCTGTTTTTTTACTGCGCTAAAACGTCTGTAACTTGTTCCATATTTTCAGAAATCCACTTTACTGCCTCGTCTAGCGTTGGGAATTCCGTCGTTTGAAAAGTTACCTCATCTTGAAGTAACCAAACATCTTTCGGTTCTTGTCCTACACCTGCGATTGACCAATGAAGTAAACTATATGGATGATTATCATTCAAAAATGATGCCCATGTGCGCTCATTTGCAATATTTTGTAGTGTGTGTAATTTTTTATCCATCTTTCGTCACCTTACTCTAGTCAGTTATAAAAACTATTATAACACTCTCTTCTCTCTCAAACAAAGTGCTCTTTTTATATTGTCAAGTACTCTCCCTAATTATATGATGAGAGTAAGCGTTTGGAAAGGAGGGATAACGTTGGCAAAAGTACAAATTAAAGTGAATGATAATGGCTCTTTTCGCGTTACAGGGGACGTGGAATTAGTTGACTCACAAGGGAATGTATTCCCAGCAAAACCGGCATTTTCTTTATGTCGTTGTGGTTTATCAAAAAACATGCCTTATTGCGATGCTTCGCATAAAGGAAAATTCGAGTCTGTTGTTAGAGCACCAGAGGCAGAGTAATTTTGGACGTAACATGCACATTTTTTTGTGCATGTTTTTTCTTTTGATCAAAGCCTATACAGCCCTTCCCCTTTCAACATTTCTATTACTTTCGTCCCCATTCAAATCGGCATATATTTTCACACAATTCTTCACATTCGAATATTTTCCACTTTGCTTTTTTCTTTTTTGTGCTATAATGTGAGCAAACAACATCCTTCGGGGTCGGGTGAAATTCCCAACCGGCGGTGATGAAGCGATAGCTTCTAAGTCCGTGACCCGTTTTCAACGCGAAAACGGTGGATCTAGTGAAACTCTAGGGCCGACAGTATAGTCTGGATGGGAGAAGGATATGTTTTCTAGTAATTTTATATAGCGAATACACTTTTATTTCAGTATGCATATTTTTAAAGTTTCATTTTGAATCTTTATATATGTTTTATTTTGTATACTTATGTTTCTATACTGAAATAAAAAGATACGACTAGCGTTGAAAGAATTTGATATTTTGCTAGGTTTTTTCCTTATGCCAAAATATCAGTCATCGTTAGGTTTCTTTCCTATACTTTCGTATTCGAACTATATTTCTAGAAATCACGTCTCCCAAACCCCAAGGATATAAAATCCTTGGGGTTTTTTGATTTTTTCAGGAGAGGTGAAAAGAATGACAGATCAAGAATATATGAGGATTGCCTTGCAGTTAGCACAAGGAACATCGGGACAAACAAGCCCAAATCCTATGGTTGGTGCTGTTGTTGTAAAAGATGGAAACATCATAGGAATGGGAGCTCACTTGCGTGCTGGTGAAGAACATGCCGAAATTCATGCACTTCATATGGCTGGTGAAAAAGCAAAAGGTGCTACTGTTTATGTAACACTTGAACCGTGTAGCCATTTTGGAAAAACACCACCTTGCTGTGAATTACTCATTGAAAAAGGAGTTCAGCGTGTTGTAATTGCTACTCTTGATTGCAATCCACTCGTTTCCGGAAATGGAAAAAGGAGATTAGAAGAAGTTGGAATCGAGGTAACTACTGGTGTTCTTGAGGCGGAAGCCACTTTATTAAATCGATACTTTTTTCACTATATGAAAACGAAACGTCCCTTTGTAACAATAAAAACAGCAATGAGCTTAGATGGAAAAACAGCAACTGTAACCGGTGAAAGTAAGTGGATTACAGGCGAAGAAGCACGCGCTGACGTTCACCAATATCGTCATATACATGATGCTATTCTAGTCGGTGTGAATACAGTTCTAACTGATAATCCACACTTAACAACACGAATTTCAAACGGAGGTAAACATCCTATACGCGTTATTTTAGATACCCACTTACGAACGCCGCCATCTTCTCATGTCATAACAGATGGCTTAACTCCGACATGGATTATTGTCGGTAAGGATGTAAATAAAGAGAAAATAGCGTCTTATGAATCTAACAATATAGCTGTATTCCAAATGAAAACACAGCAAATTGAAATACAAGATGTCCTATCCCTGCTCGGTGAGAAACAAATTCTTTCTCTGTTCGTTGAAGGTGGTCAAACGGTGCATGCAAACTTCTTAAAAACAAATTGTTTTAATGAAATCGTGACCTATATAAGCCCGAAATTAATTGGTGGAAAAGATGCACCCACCTTATTTGGCGGAGCTGGTTTTTCGAAGTTACAAGATGCACTTTCCTTAACAATTCAAGAGATAAAACAAATCGGTAATGACATAAAAATTGTTGCAACCTTAAAAAGCGAGGTGACGGAATGTTTACAGGAATCGTAGAAGAGTTAGGAACGATATCAAGCATGACTCAAAGTGGTGAAGCAATGAAGCTAACTATTAGCGCGAATCAAATTTTATCCGATGTCAAATTAGGTGATAGTATCGCGGTTAACGGCATTTGCTTAACAGTAACTACTTTTACGACTACTTCATTCACTGTCGACGTAATGCCTGAAACAATGAAAGCAACATCACTTCGTATGCTAAAGCCAAGTGCCAAAGTGAATTTAGAACGGGCGATGGCTGCAAACGGACGATTCGGTGGACATTTCGTCACCGGACATATCGATGGCATCGGTACGATTTTAACTAAAAAACAACATTACAATGCCATCTATTACAAAATAGCAATTTCTGATGAATTACTACGCTATTGTTTGCATAAAGGATCCGTTGCTGTTGATGGCACTAGCTTAACAATATTTGATATAGACGAATCTTCAATTACAATTTCACTCATCCCCCACACAGTAAGCGAGTCTATAATCGGAGAAAAAAAAGCCGGGGACATCGTAAACATTGAGTGTGACATGATTGGAAAATATATTGAACGCTTTATCTCAAAGCCCGCAAAAAGAACTGGTTCAATGACCGAAAGCTTTTTACAAGAAAACGGATTTCTATAAGGAGGAAGCACAATGTTTCATCGTATTGAAGAAGCTCTAGAAGATTTAAAACAAGGAAAAGTCGTTATCGTATGTGATGATGAAAACCGAGAAAATGAAGGCGATTTTATTGCTTTAGCAGAGTACATTACACCAGAAACGATTAATTTTATGATTACACACGGTCGTGGTCTCGTTTGCGTACCGATTACGGAAGGGTACGCAGGACGTCTACAGTTAGAACCAATGGTATCTCATAATACAGATTCACATCATACTGCTTTTACAGTAAGCATCGATCACGTTTCTACAACAACAGGCATTAGTGCTCATGAGCGTGCTACAACAATACAGGAATTATTAAATCCCGCATCTAAAGGAACTGATTTTAACCGCCCTGGACATATCTTTCCATTAATTGCGAAAGAAGGTGGCGTCCTTCGCCGCGCAGGTCATACAGAAGCTGCTGTTGATTTAGCAAAACTTTGCGGAGCTGAGCCCGCCGGCGTCATTTGCGAGATTATAAATGAGGACGGTACGATGGCACGTGTACCTGATTTAATAGAGTGTGCAAAACAATTTGATATAAAAATGATTACAATTGAAGATTTAATTGCTTATCGCCGCCACCACGAAACACTTGTGACGAGAGAAGTGGCAATTACATTACCTACAGATTTCGGTAATTTCCATGCAATTGGCTATTCTAACTCATTAGATATGAAAGAACATATCGCGCTCGTAAAAGGTGATATTTCAACAGGCGAACCTGTACTTGTACGCGTTCATTCAGAATGCTTAACAGGAGATGTATTTGGTTCGTGCCGCTGTGATTGCGGACCACAGCTACATGCTGCACTTGCTCAAATTGAGCGTGAAGGAAAAGGTGTTCTTCTCTATATGAGACAAGAAGGACGAGGCATTGGCCTTCTGAATAAGCTTCGCGCTTATAAGTTACAAGAAGAAGGGTTAGATACTGTAGAAGCAAATGAAAAACTTGGGTTCCCAGCTGATCTTCGTGATTACGGTATTGGTGCTCAAATTTTAAAAGATTTAGGCTTACAAAGTTTACGATTATTAACGAATAATCCACGAAAAATTGCTGGCTTACAAGGTTACGATTTAGAAGTAACCGAGCGTGTACCGTTGCAAATGCCAACAAAAGAAGAAAACAAAACGTATTTACAAACGAAAGTAAGCAAATTAGGACATTTACTAAACTTATCCCGCATTAACGGGCAGTAAAACTCCCACCTCAAAATTCGGCTGGAGCAAAGAAGTTAGGTGGGAGATCAACTGCCCGTAAAGGCCCGATTGGTTCAACTAATAATCAGCGGGGGATGAATCCCCCCACTGATTATAGTTTCACTTTATAATTAAAGGAGAGATACATTATGGTATTCGAAGGTCATTTAGTTGGTACAGGATTAAAAGTTGGGGTTGTTGTTGGACGTTTTAATGAGTTTATTACAAGTAAGTTACTTGGCGGAGCTTTAGATGGATTAAAGCGTCACGGTGTAGAAGAGAATGATATTGATGTTGCATGGGTTCCTGGTGCATTTGAAATTCCTTTAATCGCTAAAAAGATGGCCAATAGCGGAAAATATGATGCTGTTATTACATTAGGTACAGTAATTCGCGGTGCTACAACACATTACGATTACGTTTGTAATGAAGTAGCAAAAGGTGTTGCGTCTTTATCACTACAAACGGACATTCCAGTTATTTTCGGTGTATTAACGACAGAAACAATTGAACAAGCGATTGAACGTGCAGGTACAAAAGCTGGTAATAAAGGATATGAATCGGCAGTTGCTGCGATCGAAATGGCTCATTTATCAAAACAATGGGCTTAAAAAAGAGGCTACGGCCTCTTTTTTTATTTTCTCACCTTTTTTCGTACATCTTCTATTAATTCATCCATCGTTTTTCCTTCTGTTTTTATACGAAGAGCTTGTGCTGTTCTCCACACATTTTCTCTCTTTTCCGCTTCTTCTATAATAGAAATTTCCTTCCTCACTTCTTTTAAATCTTTTCCTTCTGTTTCAAGCCCAAAATGTTCAGCTTTCGTTCGAAAATGCTGTTCAATTCTTTGTTGCATTTCTTTTTGTTCAGGATTTTCAGCCGCCTTAACTGGATCAGCACTTATCGCTTTTATTAAAATCAGACAGGTCATAATAGTTAATATGTATTTGTACATGTAAAATCCTCCAACCCGATATAAATTACATTTTTACTATGTACAATTAGGGCTTGGAAAATTCGTCCACAAAATTATTTTTCTCGTCCAAAAGTGACTACTATCAAGCGTTAATGGACTTTTATTACATTTTATTTACAAAAAAAAGCAAACCCTTTAAAGAGTTTGCTTTTCATCTATCTTATAGCGCACATTCTTCAATCTCAAATCCTAAATCTTCAATCATACCCCAGTCCGCAGTCGGCTCTTGTCCAGCTGTTGTTAAATAGTCCCCGACAAAGATAGAGTTTGCTGCAAATAAACCAAGTGGCTGTACAGAACGTAAATTAAGTTCTCGACCACCTGAAATACGAATTTCTTTTGTTGGATTTACAAAACGCATCATCGCCAGCACTTTTAAACATTCTACAGGTGTTAATTCTTTTTGTCCTTCAAGCGGAGTACCCTTTACAGCAACAAGGAAATTACATGGAATAGAATCAGCATCTAAACGTTGTAATTCAAATGCAATTTCAGCGCGCTGTTCAATCGTTTCTCCCATTCCGAAAATTGCTCCAGAGCATGGAGAAATACCGGCTTGCTTCGCTTTTTGGACTGTATCAACACGATCGTCATACGTATGCGTTGAACAAATGCTATCATAATTGTTGGCATGCGTATTTAAATTGTGATTATAACGATGCACACCAGCTTCTGCTAACTGACCTGCTTGATCTTCATTTAAAAATCCTAAACAACAGCAAATTTTTAAATCTGTCGTTTCACGAATTTCCTTAACTGCTCCAATAACGTGATTTACTTCTTTATTCGTCGGACGACGACCAGATGCAACAATACAATATGTACCTGCTTTACGACGAATTGCTTCGTGCGCTCCTTCAACAATTTTCTCTTGTGTTAACCATGCATACTTATCAATCGGTGCTTCTGAAATAATAGACTGTGAACAATACCCGCAATCTTCAGGGCATAAACCAGATTTCGTATTTATAATCATGTTCAACTTTACTTTCTTACCAAAATGATGATGGCGAATGATGTAAGCTGCATTCATAATTTCTAAAACCTCTGTATCATCAGCTTCTAATATTGCAATTGCATCTTCTTTCGCAATCATTTTCTCTTCTACTACGTCGTATGCAAGTTTTTTCCAATCCCTTTTTATTTGTACTTGTTTCATTTCATCTCTTCCCCTCTTTTGTTATATACGTAAATAAAGCATGATATGTTGCTACTATCCCTTCTTTTTCCGTGAAGTCTCTTTCGTATATACGAAGCATCGTACGAAAGAGTGAAGGGCTTTGACAATAAGACTCTTCATTACTATTGGTCGCTCCTACTTTTCGAATAGAATGTAGAAACTCCCTAACTTCTGCAAATCTTTCTATGTAACATGTTTCAGAAACATGTACATTTCCTAATGGCATTTCACATATATTTACTAACTGTTCTTTCGAAACGAATCGTTGTCCTATTGAAGTACAATTGTGTATCCCCTTTTCTTTCTTAGCGCGCTGAAAAGACGTATGCAATTCTTGAAAAGTCGTATTACCAAACGTGGAAAATAATAATATTCCTTCTTCAGACAAATAGTTAAATAAATTTTTCACTGTCTCTTTTAAATCATTAAGCCATTGAAATGTAGCATTTGAAATGATGACATCATATGAATTTTCTAATTTTAATTGTTCAATATCTTCACATCGAAACATCACATTTTCCAAACTTTTTCTAGTTTTCGCGACTGCAATCATCTCATCAGCAAAATCCACAGCTGTAATATGAACTTTCGGAAATAAATTTGATAATTGCTCTGTTACATATCCTGTCCCGCATCCAAGTTCTAAAATACGTATCGATGATGTTTCACTATATCGTTCCTTCAATGTAGAAAGTAACGAATACGCCATCTTTTTTTGTACATTTGCATATTGATCGTAGGATACAGCCGCCCCGTTAAACCGTTTTTGCAGTAACGTTTTGTTGATCATGTCGTATCCCCTCTACAAATTGAATAATTTCATTTGCGCAATATTCAAAATTCGTTACACATAATGCATGCCCAGCACCGCTTACTACTTTTAGGTTGGCATTCGTATTATTGGCCATACTATGGGCTGCAGACAATGGACATATTACATCCTGCTCTCCATGAAGGAGTAACAGCGGGGCTTTCATATCTATTACTTCATTTCTCATATCTGTTTCTATTAAATAATCTAAGCCTAATTGTAAAGACTGAATCGAGTCTCCTTTAAACTTCTGCGCAATCTCTTCAAAACTCGTATTCTCCCTCAGCTCACTTTTTGTAAACATATTTTCATAGAAACGCTTCAAAGTATCTTCTTTTTTTCTCGTTAAATTCTTTTTCATACGTTCTACATGCAAGGAATTCCATCCACTTGTATAGTCACTTGTATTGGTAAATTTAGCGGTACCACCAATTAGTACCATACCTTGGGCCTTAATCTTTTTATAAGCTTGTACTGCCGCTAACGCTCCTAGTGACCATCCAACTAAAATTACATTTTCATCCTGCGATACATCTATTATTCGCCCCGCAAATTCACTTTGTTCTTTCACGTTACGCCAATCTATACATTGAACAGAATATCCTTTAAAATACGGCAGAACCAAAGTCCAAACACCTTCTTCCATTCCCCATCCTGGAATAAAAATAAGCTTTAGCTCTTTCATACTAAAAACCCCTCTTCTTTACCAATGCATATAATATGCTGAATAGCCCATTTTAAATCGGCTATTGTATGTTGTGACGTAACTGCAAAACGGACTCGGGAACTACCAACTGGAACAGTCGGCGGACGAATTGCAATGGCTGCGATACCTACCTCTTGTAACCTTTCACTAAACCGTAAAGTATTTTCATTTGACCCAACTACAATCGGTACAATATGAGTTGAGCTATTCCCAATATCAAAACCAGCTTCTTGTAAATGCGTCCTGAAATATGCACCATTCTCTATAAGTCGCTCTCTTCTTTCGTTATCTTCTTTCACAATTTCAATTGCTTTTCGGATCGCCCCTAATGTTCCTGGTGGTAAAGCTGTAGTAAAAATCAAGCTTCTCATCATATTTTGTAAATACTCTATATAAATGGAATCACCCGTTAAATACGCACCATAACACCCTAAAGCCTTACTAAACGTCCCCATATGTATATCAATTTTTTGAGCAATATCTTTTTCTACATGAGATAATCCGGCTCCACCGATTCCATATATTCCACTTGCATGTGCTTCATCAACTATAATGATTGCCCCGTATTTCTCTTTCAGCTGAACTAAGCCTCTCAAATATGCAATATCTCCATCCATACTAAAAATCGTATCTGTTACGATTAATTTTCTCTTTTCTGGTGACGCTATTTGCAACATCTTTTCTAAATGATCCAAATCATTATGACGATATCTTTTATGCTCTGCTCCGCTTAATATAATTCCATCAACAATACTTGCGTGATTTAATTTATCACTAAAAACCATATCGTGACGACAGGATAAAGCAGATATAGCACCTACATTTGCTGTATACCCGCTATTTACAATTAAAGCTTTTTCAGTACCTTTCCAATCACATATACTTCTCTCAACCTCTTCATACAGTGGATAATTTCCTACAACGAGACGAGAGGCAGTCGCTCCAGTTCCATATTTTTTTGTGCAGACAATAGCAGCTTCTTTCAACCTTTCATCTCCAGCTAACCCTAAATAATTATTTGATGCTAAATTTAGCATCCTTTTCTCATTTCGAATAAGCCATGTCTCTTCCGCTTTCTCTGTTACATGTAAATTACGATACTGCCCTTGCTCCTTTAATTGTTCTACTTTAGATTGAAGATGCGTGCGCCACATTTGATTCATTTTGGATGAGCTCCTCTAATTTTGAAATCATAATATGTTCTTTTGCCGATTCCAATAATTCTTCCCTTGTAAACTCACCTTCAAGGAATGGTAATAACCCTAAAACCGGCACGCCACTTAACTCCTCAATCATTATTTTATTTTCTTGCACTCTTTCTTTTTCATATCCTTTACATCCAGATAAAATTACACCTGCTACTTTTAATCCATGTGCTTTTGCATAAGAAATTGTTAAAATAGTATGATTAACTGTCCCAAGCGTAGGACGCGCTACTACAATAAGAGGAAGCTGTAATTCTTTTGCAAAATCAATCACTAAAGCATCTTCTGTATATGGAACTGCAAGCCCACCAGCCCCTTCTACAAATAGGCTATTAAACTTTTTTAGTAGTTCATTATAGTGATCAGTAATTTCTTTTAACGTTACTGTCCTTCCAGCTCTTTTCATGGCAAGTCTCGGAGCAAGTGGTTCTTCAATGGAATAAGGACAAATTTCATCCTCTTCTGTCGGTACACCCGATAATGCTTTTAACCTTGCTGCATCACCCTCAGGATTTGATGCAACATGTCCACTTTGCAACGGTTTATATACACCAACATTATGTCCACGCTCTCGAAATATACCTGCCAATGCTCCTGTCACTACCGTTTTGCCAACTTCTGTATCCGTTGCTGTTATAAAGAAACCACTCATTACTCTCCCTCCGTAACATCCGAGATTGCTTTATATAAAATGCGTAACATCTCATCAATCTCAGCCACCGTAGATGCAAGAGGAGGCATAAATACAATCGTATTACCGAGTGGTCGCAAAATCATGCCCAGCTCTCTTGAGCGTTTACACACTTGAACACCGACTCTTTCTGTCCATTCAAACGATTCTTTCATTTCCTTATTCTTCACAAGTTCAATACCAACCATTAGCCCACACTGACGAATATCTCCTACGTGCTTATATTCATTAAGAGCTTCTAATTGTGCCGCTACATATTCTGCTTTATGCGCAACATCTTCTATTAAATTAGTCTTTTCATATAGTTCTAAATTTGCAATTGCTACGGCACAACCTAACGGATTCCCTGTATAACTATGACCATGGAAAAACGTTTTTTGTTCTTCATAGCCTCCTAAAAAGGCATTATAAATTTCATCTGTCGTTACCGTAATTGCCACCGGTAAATAACCACCTGTTAAACCTTTTCCGGCTGTTAAAATGTCTGGCGTCACATCCTCGTGTTCACATGCAAACATTTTCCCGGTACGCCCAAATCCAGTCGCTACCTCGTCTGTAATAAATAATACATTGTATTTTGCACATAAATCGCGAAGCCCTTTTAAGTATCCTTTTGGCATTGTAATCATCCCACCAGCACCTTGCATTAATGGCTCCACAATAATAGCTGCTACTTCTTCATGTTTTTCTTGTAGCATTTCTTCCATTTCTTCTAAATGTTTCTTTACAATTTGTTCCTTATTATCTCCATAAGGAGAACGATATGTATATGGATACGGCATTTTAATTGCCTCAAATAATAGTGAACTATACACTTGGTGAAACAAGTCTATTGCCCCCACTGAAACAGCACCTATCGTGTCACCGTGATATGCTTCTTTTAATGTAACAAATCTTTGTTTTTTCGGTTTTCCTTTATGCTGCCAATATTGAAAGGCCATCTTAATTGCAATTTCAACGGCGCTAGAACCAGAGTCTGAATAGAATACTTTCTTCAAACCTTCTGGTACAACTTCAATTATTTTTTCTGCTAATAAAATAGATGGAACGTTAGCAAGTCCTAGCATAGTAGAATGAGCAATTTTATTTAATTGCTCGCGAATTGCCTCATCTAGTTCTGGTACTTGATGCCCATGAACATTTAACCAAATAGATGAAACACCGTCCCAATATTCATTTCCATTTACATCGTATAGCTTTCTTCCCTCTCCACGTTCAATAATGACAGGATCTTCTTCTAAATAATCTTTCATTTGTGTAAATGGGTGCCATACGTAATCTTTATTCTTCTTCGATAATTCTTCATATGTATAAGATGATTTTTCACTCGTGTTACTATTAACAGCCACAATTGCCACCCCTAATGTTAACTTATTTATAAATAAAGTTAACATTAAAAATAAATGACTGTCAATTATTTTTAAATCAAATAGTTCTTAAAAAAGAACAACTTATCATACGATAAGTTGTTCTACTTTCCATGTTGTATCTTTCCAATTTCTAAAATAATCTCTTCATCTTTTTTTCCTTCTGTATCAATTCCAAGTTGCTTAGCATGCTCAATTAACAAATCATGGCGCTGCTCAAATCTAGTGGTATCTACTTCTTTTGTAACCTCTTCTTTTGTTTTCCCCTCAGTAGAAACTCCTAGTTTCGTAGCTGCTTTTTCCATCGATTTCTTCTCTTCATTTTCTTTCACTTTCTTCACTTCTGACTGCTGTATTTGCTTTTGTTTCGACTGCTCTGATTCAGCTGCAAAAGCTGTGTAAATTCCAGCACTTCCGCCAACGACTAGTAAGGTGGTAAAAAGAATTATTTTTTTCTTCACTCTTTCCTCCCCTTTCAAATTCATTATAACGCACACTTTTACAGTATTAAAAACATTTCTCCTTTATTTCCCTAAAAAAATATCGAATGTTTTTATTGACATGTATGATGAATATATGATAAAAATTTAACTAACATCATATGAATCGGCGTTGATAGGATTTAGTAGTATTTCGTTTTCTGATTTCAGAGAACTGGTGGTCGGTGCGAACCAGTACAGAGCGATTTATGAATTACCCCCTGGAGCTTCTTTTACGAAACGTGAGGAGTAGTGAAAGACGGTTTAGACCGTTATGTCTAAAGAGTGGTGAAACGAAACTGTTTCACAATTTAGGGTGGTACCGCGAATTTTTCGTCCCTGCATATATTGCAGGGGCGTTTTTATTTTATGAGCGCATATCATATGACCCTTTATTTTGTGATACATTCCTTTCACAAGCTAGGGTGGTACCGCGATTTCTTCGTCCCTGCATAATTATATGCAGGGGCGTTTTTTTATCCAATCATTTCCGTATCATATTGAGATGTTGACAATTACCGGTAATTTGTCACAAAATTCTAAATTTTAGAAGGAAATATACAATATTGGCGAATTTTATATAAAAAAGAGCTATTTTAAATTACTTAGGAGGGAAACACAATGGTTTCAAAAATTGAATCTGTTCTTTTAACATTATTTATCTTTTTCTGTATCGGCTTTAGTGTTATCCAATTAGAAGTTTCACCACACATCCCAATTTTATTTGGTATCGTTCTTTTATTAGCATTTGGATTTATGAAAAAAATCTCTTGGTCTACTATGGAAAAAGGGATGATCAGTAGTATTTCAGCTGGTATTCCATCTATTTTTATTTTCTTACTTGTGGGCGTATTAATTAGTGTTTGGATCGCTGCTGGAACAATTCCAACTTTAATGGTATACGGCTTCCAGCTTGTATCTCCTAAAATTTTCGTCCCAACTGTTTTTGTTGTTTGTGCAATTGTTGGAACAAGTATCGGTAGTGCCTTTACGACTGCCGCAACTGTAGGACTTGCCTTTATGGGAATGGGTAGTGCTCTCGGATACGATCCAGCTCTGATCGCTGGTGCAATTATTTCTGGTGCATTCTTTGGAGATAAAATGTCTCCTTTATCTGATACAACAAACTTAGCTCCTGCTGTAACGGGGGTAGATTTATTTGAGCATATTCGTAACATGCTTTGGACAACAGTTCCTGCTTTCATTATTGCTTTTATCGCATTTTTCATTTTAGGAAGCGGTACTAGTGGAGACGTTGACTTCACAAACTTTATTAGCACGTTAGAAAAACACACAACGATTTCTATCGTTACACTTATTCCAATTTTATTACTGTTCCTATTCGCATTTAAAAAAGTTCCAGCAGTTCCAACATTGCTTGCAGGAATTGTGGTAGGAATTATTATTCTCTTTATTTTTAAACCTAGCACTTCTTTAGCTGATTTAATGAAAATTATGCAAGACGGCTACGTTTCTAAAACTGGTATTAAAGACATTGATAGCTTACTATCTCGCGGTGGTCTACAAAGTATGATGATGTCGATTGCTCTTATTTTCCTAGCTCTTTGTATGGGAGGATTATTACAAGGAATGGGTATTATAGCGCAGCTGATGAATATTATCTCTAGCTTTGTAAAAAATAGCACACGCTTAATTATTTCTACTGCTTCAACTGCAATTGGTGTAAACTTCTTACTTGGTGAGCAGTACTTATCCATCGTTTTAACAGGACAAGCATTCGCTAATAAATACGATGAACTCGGTTTAGAACGTCGTAATTTATCACGCGTATTAGAAGATGCAGGTACAGTCATTAACCCGCTCGTACCATGGGGTGTAAGTGGCGTATTCTTAACAAACGTCCTTAGCGTTCCAACATTCGATTACCTTCCATACGCAATCTTCTGTTTAGCTTGCCCAGTCTTAACGATTATCGTCGGCTTTACTGGATTTGGCCTTTCATGGAAGAAAGAAAAAGCAGTACCAGTTTCATAATATAATAAAAAGGATTACCTTAATCGGTGATCCTTTTTATATTTCTCCGCTATCTATTCGCTTTCTTTCTTCTAAATAACATAAGTAATCCCGCTCCAACAAACGCCAGACCTGCTCCAATTGTAGAAGCAACACTTGTACCTGTTTTCGGTAAATCACGTTCCTCTTTATCTGCTTCTTTATTTTCACTTACAGTTTCTTTTGTATTTTGATTATCCGTTGTAGTTTGTCCAGATCCTGCGTTGTTTCCATCTTGTTTTGGTTCATTAACAGCATTACCTTCATCCGTTGGTGGTGTCGTTGGATTTTCTCCGTTATTGCCCTCACCTGTTGGCGGTGCCGTTGGATTCTCTCCATTATTGCCTTCACCTGTTGGTGGTGTCGTTGGATTTTCTCCGTTATTGCCTTCACCTGTTGGCGGTGTCGTTGGATTCTCTCCACCAGTTTCCTTATCATTCTTCTTCGTTATATCAATTGCATATTTAGCAAATTCATTTTCAGATGGTCCAACATATGATATTTTTCCATCTTTCTTTATATGGTTTTGTGCATTTGGTGAAGAATCAAATGTTGTATTTAATTTATCTGCAATAATCGGTTTAAACGTCCAATTTTGATCTGCTGCTGGATTAATAACTGGTGTTTCCTGCATGTACTTCACAATAATTTGACGCGTTTCATCTTGTGATTGGTATACAACTTCGCCTTTACTTACACCAGGGAACGTTTGGCTACTTCCACGATAGTTGTTTGTAGCCACAATAAACTCTTGATTGTCAGCTACAGGCTTACCTTCATACGTCATATTTACAATACGATTCGTATTTTCATTTACAACTTTGCCATCTTTATCGTATTTCGCTGGTTGCGTTACGTCAATTTCGTATTTTAGGCCATCTAAAATATCAAAGTTATATGTAGGATAACCTATATTTACTAATGGTTGTTCTTCTGTTTTCTTTGAATCAATTTGATTAAATTGACCAGCAGACATTTCAAGCCATTCTTTCACTTGTGCCCCGTTTACTTTTACAGCATATAACGTATTTGGATATACATATAAATCCGCTACGTTTTTAATTGCTAACGTCCCTGCTGGAATATCCGTATAGTATGTAGCACCGTTTCGGCCACCTGCTTTAAATGGCGCCCCTGCAGATAATACTGGAATTCCTTTATATTTACTATATTGTCCGTTTTCAGCGAATAGTTTTTCTACATACCATTTTTGTGCATTTGTCACAAGTTGTACGGAAGGATCATCTTGTACTAATGAAAAATAACTATTAATTGGTGCTGTCGTTTTACCTACAGCTGTATTTACATAATCGATTGTCGCTTGATGATCTTCTTTAATTTCATTAACTAATTTTTGATCAGATTCTACTAATGGGTTACCTTTACTATCAGCAATCGGACGAAGTTGTGGCTTAGACTGATCTTTTTGCACTTCCCATTTTCCGTTTACCTTTTTCAATTGCATATCAATAATACCTAAGTTACTACCAAAAACACCAGGCATTACAACTGGAACACCATTAAATATATCCTTCACTTCAGTATGTGAATGTCCCATTAATACTGCATCAACACCAGCAACTCCTGTTAAATAATATGATGCGTTTTCCATTCCAACGTTGTATCCACTCTTATCAACGCCTGAATGAGCTAGTGCAACGATAACGTCCGCACCTTTTGCTTTCATTTCTGGAACTAACTTTTCCGCTGTTTGAACAATATCTTTCGCTTTTACTTTTCCTTCTAAATTCGCTTTATCCCAGTTCATAACTTGCGGTGGAACAAATCCCATTACACCAATTTTCACTTTTTGTTTTTGGCCAGATTCATCCTCTACTTCTTTTTCAAAAATATGATATGGTTCAAAGTAATGCTTGTCATTCTCTTCAATACCATCATGATCATCTGTATAAACATTCGAGTTAATAACTGGGAATTCTGTTTTACTAATCACTTTGTTTAAATAATCTAAACCGTAGTTAAATTCATGATTCCCAAGAGAGATGACGTCATACTTCATTAAATTCATTAAACGATATAATGGATGTGTATAACTAGGATCCACAGGATTTTTCGGATCATTTATTTTATTCGCTACGTAATCTCCAAGCGGTGTCCCTTGTAATGCATCCCCATCATCAAATAGGACAGAGTTCTTCGCTTCTTCACGCGCTTTATTAACAAGTGTTGCAGTTTGCACGAGACCTACTTTATTATCTGTTTTCGTTTGATAATAATCGTAATTCATTAAGTTAACGTGAATATCTGATGTTTCTAAAATTCGTAAGTTAACTGTACTCTCCCCAATTTTTTCCTCTGCTTGAGCTGTTGTTGGCAACACTTGCGGTGCTATAACGCCAATAGCAAGAGTTGCTCCAGCTAACATTTTTTTTGACTTTTTCACAAAAAATCCCCCTTATACAATTACCAGAAATAATGAAATGAATCCCTATCTGTCTCTAACCACATACTTTTTTCTTCTATTAGAGACACGATTTTCATTTCATCCTGCGCTAACGAGTAGTCCCCTTAAACGCTCGATTGATGAAGACTAACAATTAACGGGAGATAAAGCTCCCACTAAGCAGCATTTCACCTTATCTGACATTATCATATATAAAACTCTTTCGTATCGTCAATATTTTTTGACAAACTTCTACAAATTTTCTGTAAAGTCATTGTAAACTTTTCATAAACATATAATATGCCCTTACATTGCTAATACTGCTGAATATGATACAATTACCAATTACAAGGAGGATGAATTTATGAAAAAAGTCATCTTAACAATTGTTTGTCTCCTCCTTCTAATCATTTCTTGTTCTAATTTTGAAAAGAACGATGAGATAGAACAAAAAGGAACTGAAGGAAAAGCAGAAAAAACATCTGCTCCGAGTTGGATTGATAAGCAAACGAACGACTCCTTTTATCACCTCGTATTAGGTGATTCATTTGCAAAAGGATATGGATCTACACAAGGGGGATTTGCCGAATTAGCTTCTAGACAATTAGAAGGACAAATTCATAAACCAATTACGGTAGAAAACCTCGGTGTAAATGGTCTCACTACAGATCGTCTTGTTAAGAAAGTCCAGTCAGAAGAAGTTCAACAAAAAATTAGGGAAGCAAATATCATTACTATTAGTATTGGAGGAAATAATTTATTCCGCTTAAATCGTGATGTAGGTGTTATAGATGGTATTAAAATGTTAAATAAAGAAAAAGCCCGTTTTGAAACGGATGTGAAAAATATTGTAAAGACCGTTCGAGATCAAAATCCGAATGCTTTACTCATTCTCTCTGAACTCTATAACCCTTTACAACTAGATGACTCCATCGCAAGTTATGCAGATATGTTTTTAGACGGTTGGAATGATTCTATTTATTCTATTTCAAAAGCACATCAACCGTCGATCGTTTTACCAATTCGCAAATTAATTTCGAATGATAAAAAAGAGTTACTATTTGACCAAGTACACCCAAATGATAACGGTTATGCGATTATTGCCAATACATTTACAAAGCAAGTGTTATCCTACAAATATTAAGGCTACCATGAAACAATTCTATTTTTATACCTTGTCTTTTTTGTTACAATGATAGTGGAAGGGGGCCGTTATATGGAATCACGCGAGTGGGAACGTATTGTTGATCATCTTCTTTCGCTAGTGCCTCTTTTTTATCGCAAATTTATGCTTCCTGGAGAGTTTTCTTCTCAAAGACATATGCCGCCATCACATACGCAAGTGTTACTGCTTTTGCATGAAAATGCTACATTAGCAGTTTCAGAAATTGGCAAGCGGCTAGCGATTTCACGGCCTAACATGACCCCTCTATTAAACAAACTTATTCAAGAAGAGCTAATAGAGCGTCATTATAGCGAAAAAGATCGAAGGGTCATTTTAATTTCCCTAACAACTGAAGGGAAAATGTTAGTAATTCAGTATCAGCAATTCATTTTAGGCAAACTAAAAGAAAATTTTCAAACATTATCTGAGGAAGAGCGTGAAAAGCTCATTTATTCTCTTAAAACCATTCAAAATTTAATTTTGAAAACAAACGCATAAAGCTGCTTCTAAATAGAAGCAGCTTTATGATTCGTAATAATTACCATAGTATACATTTGAATACGGCCATGTCATTAAATACGGTTTTCGTTCTTGAACAGGTTGCTGCTCAGGCTGTTGCATTTGTTGCATTTGTTGTATTTGTTGTATTTGTTGCTGCGGATATACTCCGAATTGCTGTCTCGCTCCAGTTACAGGATAATAATTTGTATATGGATATACTTGAGGTACATAGTAATAATACATTCATTCTCTCCCCCTTTTTCTTAAACATATTCAAAGGAGAAAATGAATGTGACATTCTTTATATTTGAACAAGTGGTTCTCTCACTTGTTTCTTTCTTTTCTTCAAACGTAACTTACGATTCTTTTCATATAAATAATGCACAACGAAATATGAAATTACCCCAAACACAATTCCTATTATCGTCATACCAATTAATACATATACTTCACTCTGTAATAAGCTCTTTAACATCGTAAAAATATGGCTCGAAAACAAATCTGATATCGTAAATGGTTCATGATGTATTTTCTGTACATGAAATGGGTAAATCATTTTTCCTAGCGCATAAGCAAACGGAAATAAAAATACTGGGAGAAACGATATTTTCCCAATAATATTACCAATGACTGCGGCTGGAAAAGATCCCTTTGCTAACCTGACAATTGGATAAAATATTAAATATACGAGCGATGCCGTATAAATCACCAACATTTCTAAACCAAATCCAATAGCAAAACCTAGTGACACTTTCTTTGCTCCTTCTGGCGATCGAAGCAACCTAAAATATTGAAACTTTAATATTCTCCACATCCGCTGAAAAAACGAATATGTTTTCTTAGTTGTTTTCAAATTCATCATCTCTTTAACTATATTTTTTTATCTAGTATGTCCTTACATGATATGAAAAACAAATTTAGTTTGCTCTTTTTATTATAAATGATATAGAGATAATTAACTAAATATACATCCGACATTTCCATATAAAAAAACCTCCCTTTTAGGAAGGCTCTTCTATATTTTTAAATAAACTCACTAATAAAGCTTTTTGCGCGTGCAACCTGTTACCAGCTTGCTCAAAAACGATAGACTGTGGCCCATCTATAATCTCTCCAGTTACTTCTTCTTCACGATGAGCGGGCAGGCAGTGCAGGAAACGATATGTTTGCTTTGCATGTATAACAAGCTCTTTATTTACTTGGAAAGGCTGGAATAAAGTATATTTTTCTGCTTCTCCTTCTTGGCCCATACTCATCCAAACGTCAGTATAAATAAAATCTGCTCCACTTACCGCTAATTCAGGATTATGCAAAATCTCAATTTCAGCCCCTGTTTCATCAGCAATCGCTAATGCTTTTTTAACAATTTCTTCATTCGGCTCATACCCTACAGGAGTTGCAACAGTCATATTCATTCCGACTTTTGCACTCGCTAGCAATAGTGAATGACATACATTATTCCCATCACCTACATAAGCTAATTTAACTCCTTTAAACGTATGAACTTCTTCATATATCGTCATTAAATCTGCCAATGCTTGGCAAGGATGATGATCATCAGTTAAACCGTTAATAACTGGGATACTGGACTCTTTTGCAAGCTCCTCTACATCCGCATGCGAAAATGTGCGTATCATAATTCCATCAATATAATGAGATAGTACTTTCGCAGTATCTGACACCGTTTCTCCTCTGCCAATTTGCATCTCTTTTCCACTTAAAAACATTCCATGTCCTCCGAGCTGTACCATTCCTGCTTCAAAAGAAACGCGAGTACGGGTTGAATGTTTATCAAAAATGAGACCTAATATTTTCCCTTGTAATAAAGGCTCCTGCTTGTTCTTTTTTAAATATATAGCGAACTCAATTAAAGAAATGATTTCTTCTTGCGTCAATTCTTCTAACGTTAAAAGATCTTTCGTATTTAATTTCGGTACTTGTACAGTTGACATGAAATTTCCCCCTTATATTATTGATGCATTTTTTGTACAAACCACTCTTTTTATCATATATATTGCCTGTTCTAGCTCTTCATTCGTTACAATAAGTGGTGGTAATAGTCTTATAACATTAGGCCCTGCTTGTAATACGAGAAGTCCTGCTTTTTCTAGTTGTTCTATGACATTTGCAACCTCATGCTTGCATTCGATTCCAATCATAAGTCCCTTACCACGAATATTTTGAACACATTCAACGTGTCGTAATTCTTCTTGCAATTTCTTTAATACGTACTCGCCCTTTTCCTGTACCTCTTTAAAAAACGATTGCTCCTTAATGAATTGCAATACTTCTTTCGCTGCAGTCATAGCAATATAATTCCCACCGAAAGTTGAACCGTGTGACCCGGCAGTAAAAGAAGAACCTAGTTCTTTTCGGCCAATCATCGCTCCAACTGGAATACCATTCCCAAGCGCCTTTGCGATGGTAACGATATCAGGAACTATTCCCATTTGCTCATAAGCGAATAGTGTTCCTGTTCTGCCTATTCCAGTTTGTACTTCATCTATAATAAAAAGAGCATTGTACTGATTACATAGTTTTTCAATTTCCTTCAAAAAGGATGGATCAGCTAATATTACTCCTCCTTCTCCTTGAATAACTTCTACCATTACCGCCGCAACTTCTTCATTCATTACTTCCTCTAATGCTCGTATGTCGTTAAATGGTATATGTAAAAAAGACGGAAGTAATGGACCGAATCCTTCTTTCACTTTATCTTGCCCTGTTGCACTCATCGTTCCAAATGTTCTCCCGTGGAAAGATTGCTCACATGTTACTACGAGAGATTTTCCAGTATGCTTACGTGCTAGCTTTAAAGCCGCTTCATTTGCCTCCGCCCCGCTATTACAAAAAAACACATGATCTAATGCTGTATCTTCTGTTAATAATGATGCGACCTCTTCTTGTAAGGAGTTCGTAAATAAGTTAGATATATGCCATATATTTCTAAGTTGCTTTTCTACTGCCTTTACAACCGTAGGATGACAATGTCCTAAGTTACATACTCCAATACCAGAAGTGAAATCTAAATATTGCTCACCACTTTTATCAATAACTTTAGCCCCATTGCCCTTTAGAAATTCAATTTCTCTTCTTCCATATGTTTGAAAAAGATGGTTTGTCATACGATACTCACTCCTTTTGTTACCGTAGTTCCAACACACTCTCCTGTAACCTCAGTAAAATCCTTTGTACCATTTACGATACTAGCCTTTTCCACTCCCATTTTTAACGATGTAAGTGCCGCCTGTACTTTCGGAATCATTCCACCTGTAATGACGCCTTGTTCTATAAAAGTAAGAATTTCATATTCATCCGTTTTCTTTACCAATCTTCCTTCGTGTAATACTCCATCTACGTCCGTTATAAAAATGAGTTCTTTTGCGGATAGTGCATATGCTATTCCAGCTGCAGCGGTATCTGCATTTATGTTATAAACCTCATTACCATTTATCCCAATAGGGGCAATGACAGGAATATAATTCATATCTATCAACCCTTTCAATAGGGCTGTTTCTACATAACTTACTTCTCCTACATATCCTATCGCTTCGCCAACAGGTTGAACTTGAAGTAAATTACCGTCACATCCTGAAAGCCCCACCGCAAGTAAATCATGTTTTTGTAAATTCATTACGAATTTTTTATTCGTACTTCCGCATAGCACCATTTGAACAACATCCATAACCTCTTTTGGTGTTACTCTTAATCCATCTTTCTTTTCTATCTCGATATTAGATTCTTCTAACTTGGCATCAATTTCTGGGCCACCGCCATGGACAATAACAACCTTATACTTATTTTGCAATTTCTTTATACAATCAAAAAAGACACTATTTAATCGATTCAACATGCTACCGCCACATTTAACTACAATATAATCACTCATCTTCTCTCTCCTTATGTACGATAACAAGCATTTATTTTCACATATTCATAACTTAAGTCGCAGCCCCAAGCTGCTCCCGTTTCATCTCCTAAATGTAAACACACATCAATTTTTATTTCATGTTCTTGTAATTTCTTTGTCATTTCCTCTTCAGAAAACATTTGAGGCTCACTATTTTTTAATACGGCGATAGATTGAAGAGTGATATCAATTGTATTTGGGTTAATAATTACTTCACTCTGTCCAGTACTACTAATAATTCGTCCCCAATTTGGGTCCTCACCGTATATCGCTGTTTTCACAAGACTGGAACCGACTATTTGTTTTGCAATTTTCTTTGCTTCTTCATTTGTTCTAGCCCCTAACACGTTTACTTCTATTAACTTCGTAGCACCTTCACCATCTTGTGCAATTTTTTTCGCTAAATCTTCACATACCTTTTGTAAAGCAACTACGAAAGTTTCCCAGTCTTCATGTTCCATATTCATCGTTTTCGTTTCTGATAATCCACTTGCCATAGCGATGACCATATCATTTGTAGAAGTATCTCCGTCCACCGTAATTTGATTAAACGTATGATTCGTAATTTGTGATAATGCTGTTTGCAATACTTCATGCTCTATATTGGCGTCTGTTGTAATAAAACTAAGCATCGTTGCCATATTCGGTTTGATCATCCCTGATCCTTTTGCGACCCCAGCAATGATCACTGCTTTCCCATCAATTATCATCTCATAGCAAGTTTCTTTCGTTATAAGATCTGTCGTTAAAATTGCTTCACAAAAAGAATAAGCTTCACTTACTTCCTTTGTTGGCACAAGAGATTCAATTCCCTTTCGAATGATACCCATCGGTAAAGGTACTCCAATTACACCTGTTGAAGCGACTGCGACGTACTTTTCTTTTATTCCAAAGTGTTCCGCTCCTAATGTTCGCATCTCATAAGCATCTTGCAATCCTTTCATCCCCGTACAAGCATTTGCATTGCCGCTATTTACAACAATTGCTTGTAATTTCCCTTCTGCTGCTATGCTATCCTTCGTTACTTGCAACGGCGCTGCTTGTATTTGATTTGTTGTATACACAGCGGCACATGATGCTGGCACCTCACAAACGATTGCACCCATATCCTTTTTCACCTTTTTCAGACCATTTGCAGTACCGATTGCCAAAAAGCCTTTTGGTGTAACAATTGAACCATTTGCTAATTTTGTAATAGACGATGCTTTAATCATAATTTCCCCCTTATGGATAAAGCGGCATATGCTGTAAACCCGTTGTCTCTTCTAGTCCCGCTAATAAATTTGCATTTTGAACTGCTTGCCCTGCCGCACCTTTCATCATATTGTCTATAACAGAAACGACCGTAACTTTTTCTGTTCTTTCATCGTAAGCTATCCCAATATCACAATAATTTGAGCCCCTTACTTCTTTCGGACTTGGAAATTCTCCTTGCGAGCGAACTCGAACGAAAGCTGAGTATTCATACGTTTCTTCATACAACTTTTGAAGTTGCTCTATTTTCATTTCCTTTTTCACTTTCGCATAAAGTGTAATCATAATCCCTCGTGATATCGGTATTAAATGTGTACTAAACGTGATTGGCCTCGTTTCACGATTCCACTCTGCAAGCATTTGCTCAATCTCAGGAACGTGCTGATGCTGATTAACTTTATAAATGTGTAAGTTATCGTATAACTCAGGAAAGTGAGTCATTGTTGTTGGCGTTTTGCCCGCTCCAGATACTCCTGATTTCGCATCAATAATAATCGAAGCTTCTTCAATCATGCCGCTACGTACTAACGGCGCTACCGCTAATAATGCAGCTGTAGCAAAACATCCTGGGTTTGCAATTAAATTTGCATTTTGGATCTCAGGCCTTTTCCATTCACTTAATCCATATACTGCTTTCCTAAGAAGTTCTTCCTGTGCAGCTGGCCTTTTATACCACAATTCATATGACGAGGGATCTATCATACGAAAGTCTCCAGATAGGTCAATTACTTTTAAACCTACTGCCAATAATTTTGGTGTTAACTCTGCCGATACTCCCGCTGGGGTTGCTAAAAATACAATTTCAGCTTCCTTCTCTATTTTCTCCGCATCAATTTCTTGTAACGTATGGACAAGAACATTTCGAAAATGCGGGTATACATTTGTTATAAATTCACCGACTTGTGAAAAAGAATGGAGAGATGCTATCGAAAAATATGGATGTTGCTCTAATAACCGAATTAACTCAATACCTCCATATCCAGTTGCTCCAATAATTGCGACTTTCATAAGCTCCTCCTCATATCTATTCTTTAAATTAAGTTTGATTATAATATTGCATAATTATAAAGTCAATTAAATATTTATAATTTTTAAAAACTTTAAAATATTAACTTTGCTATAAAAACAATATATACAAGTGGATTTTTATGCAAAAATAGTGCATAGTAGTATTTTCATTTCACTTCAAGTACAATAAAACAATACATGTATACATATAGGCGGGGAAAAACATGAATAAAAAATTAATTGAGAAAATGATTATAAAAAGTTTTCGGCAATATCAATGTAATCCTGTTTCAAAAGAGGATCAGGCAATGCTAATTAAACATATTCAAATGATAATTCATTCAAATACTGAAATTGATGTATACGAGGCTGTTGAGGATATCGTTTACGATTATGTGACTGGAAAATAAAAAATAGGAGATTTCCATATGGAAATCTCCTATTTTTTACTTAATGATTTGCCTGCAACGCGTTCAAATAAACCTGGGAATAATGCGTAGAGCTTTGGCCCCATTCCCATCCACTTCGGCAAGTTTACTTCACGTTTTTTCGTTTGCATCGCCTTTACGATTTGTTCTGCTACATATGTTGGTTTTAACATGTAACGTCCCATATTTTTCACATATGTACCTGATTGATCGGCTATTTCAAAAAAGTTCGTTTCTATCGGTCCTGGGTTAATTGCTGTTACATACACATTTGTGTTAGATAACTCCATACGTAAACTATTCGTAAATCCTAATACAGCGTGTTTTGTTGCTGCATAAGCACTCGACTTCGGAGTTGCAATTTTTCCAGCCAATGAAGCAATATTAATAATTTGTCCTTCGTTCCTTTTTACCATATTAGGTAATACCGCTTTCGTACAAGCTACTAATCCAAATACATTTACTTGAAACATATCCTTTACTTCATCCATTGAAGCATCTTCAAACGTTTTAAAAATACCAAACCCAGCATTATTTACCAATATATCAATACGTCCTACTTCTTGTAATACCTTTGAAAAAACAGATTGTACTTTCGTTTCTTCACTTACATCTAATACATAGTAATAGCAAGGCGTATTATAAGTTACTTTAATTTTGTCTGCTAATGCTTGTAGCTTCTCTTCTG
Source organism: Bacillus sp. RC252 (assembly GCF_044909215.1). NCBI lineage: Bacteria > Bacillati > Bacillota > Bacilli > Caryophanales > Bacillaceae > Bacillus > Bacillus sp. RC252. Next base: position 45,495 of record NZ_JBIYDV010000007.1, read on the forward strand.
TTCGAGCCATTAATACCGGCGTCGCCCCTTGCTCTGCAACCTGCATTGCAACTTGCTCTCCAATTCCACTAGAAGCACCTGTAATGACGATTACTTTTTCTTGTAAACGTCCCGTCATTGCTGTCACCTACTTTGCATAATAAATCAATTGTTGTGAAGATTCATCAATCATCACCTGTTGATTATATGCTAAAAAGTCTAATTGTCCAACAGTTTCTGAGATAGTAAGTGGTAATTGCTCTTTATATAATACCGGAAATAGTTTTACACACACCTCAAATGCTGTCATTGGCTTTTCCTTTAATAGTTCAAGCACTTTAAAAGCACGTGTCTCTTGCTTTTGTAATCTTGTTTCAATAAGTTGTTTCACATTCAGAACATCTTCCCCATGCCCTGATAAAATCCGTGAAATATTCATTTCACTTAAACGTTTTAACGTTTGATTGTACTGCAATAAGGGATGCGCTCTTTCTGTTTGCCCTTCATATGGTGGTTCTAATATTGGATTTGAAGAAATATGACTAATGAGAGCATCCCCACCAATTAATATTCCATCAGATTCTCTATATAATGAAATATGAGTGGAAGCATGACCCGGGGTTTCAATCACTGTAAATCCAGGTAACGAATCTATACGATCTCCCTCTCTCACGGTATGTGTTAACGATCTATTACAAGAATATTTAAGTGTCTTCGTCGTCAATAACGCCTCACCATTCAGAAATACTGCTGGAACGCCGAACTGCAAGGCTGTCTCTTTAAAAAATTCATGATACCTCTTTAAAAATTCAGCATTCTGTGTAATCCACGGTTCATTCCAAGGATGTCCGATAATCTTTACTTTTTCAGAAAATGTATTTAAAAGTCCGCAATGATCCGCATGGTGATGCGTAATCACTACCGTTTCAATATCTTCTATCTTATATCCTAATGCACCTAATTGACTTTCTAGTGCTTTCTTTGCTTCTTCTGTATTTGTCCCTGTATCAATTAACGTTAATGTTTCTCCCTCAACTAAAAACACATTCACTGTCTCAACTGCAAATGGAACAGGAATCTCCATTCGATGAATCGCCGTCATGCTTAGCCCCCCCTGTCTTTTTCCGGTTCAAAAATGAATACCTCTTCAGTTTACAACTTCCCTATAAATTTGTCATTATTTTCAGATAAAAAGAGGTCTTTTCCATAAAAAAACGAATGTATGTACATTTATAAGTATTTCTAACCAAATTTAAAGGAGGCACATCATGTCTATGCAAAACATTTCCTTTCTCGGTGCAGGCTCTATTGCCGAAGCGATTATTGGTGGCTTATTAAACGCAAATGTTGTTAAGGGAGAACACGTCACTGTAAGTAATCGTTCTAACGAGACAAGATTACAGGAGTTACATAAAAAATACGGTGTCAAAGGTACACATAATAAAAAGGAATTACTTGCTGATGCAAATATTCTTTTTCTAGCTATGAAGCCAAAAGATGTCGCAGAAGCGGTTATTCCTCTTAAAGAATACATAAATAATGACTTGCTTATTATTTCGTTATTAGCAGGTGTTTCTACTCATTCAATTAGAAACCTACTTCAAAAAGACGTTCCGATTATTCGTGCAATGCCAAATACATCTGCAGCCATTTTAAAATCCGCTACCGCTATCTCACCTTCAGAACACACAACGGAGGAACATATTCGCACTGCAACATCTTTATTTGAAACGATTGGTCTCGTCTCTGTTGTAGAAGAAGAAGATATGCATGCTATCACTGCATTATCTGGAAGTGGACCAGCTTATATTTATTACGTGGTAGAGGCACTGGAAGAGGCAGCAAAAAAAATTGGTTTAAAAGAAGATGTTGCAAAATCTCTTATTCTTCAGACGATGATTGGTTCTGCTGAAATGCTAAAAGCAAGCGAAAAACACCCTTCTATTTTGCGAAAAGAAATTACTTCTCCTGGCGGAACAACTGAAGCAGGTATTGAAGTATTAAAGGAGCATAATTTTCAACAAGCATTAATCTCATGTATTACACAAGCAACGAAACGATCACACGATCTTGGAAAAACATTAGAAGAAATAGCAAAAGAAAAATAAAAAACGGAGCTCAACTTTATTTGAGCTCCGTTTTTACTTTAATCATATGATATGCTTTTAGTTATTACTCTTACCAAAAATCTCTTCTTGCAAACGACGACCTGTCGGTGTTGCTGCAAGGCCACCTTCTGCTGTTTCACGAAGTGCTACTGGCATCGTTTGTCCAATTCTAAACATCGCCTCAATAACTTCATCACATGGAATTGTACTAGTTACACCAGCTAATGATAAATCAGCTGAAATCATGGCATTCGCAGCTCCTGCTGCATTACGTTTTACACAAGGTACTTCTACAAGCCCTGCAACAGGATCACATACTAAACCAAGCATATTCTTTAATGAAATCGCCATCGCTGTAGCTGCTTGATCTTGTGTTCCACCAGCCATCTCAACTGCTGCTGCAGCTGCCATTCCACTTGCTGAACCTACTTCAGCTTGGCAACCTCCTGCCGCGCCAGAAATACAAGCATTATTCGCAACAACCATACCGAAAGCTCCTGCTGTAAATAAAAATTCAATCATTTCTTCGCGTGTCGGCTGTAATTTTTCTTGCAGTGCAAACAGTACACCTGGCACTGTTCCAGCAGATCCTGCTGTTGGTGTTGCACAAATAATTCCCATCGCCGCATTTACTTCATTTGTCGCAACAGCTTTACTCACTGCGTCCAAAATCGTATCTCCAGATAAGCCTTTTCCACTCTGCATATACGCTTGGACTTTCACAGCATCCCCGCCAGTTAAACCAGTCGGTGATTTTACACCACGAATACCGCGTTCTACTGCTTGTTCCATCACGACTAAGTTCTTTTCCATTCCAGCAATTACTTCTTCACGTGAGATATTTCTTGTTTGCATTTCACATTGAATCATAATTTCTGCGATTTTTACATTTTGCTCTTTAGCTTGCGCCACTAGTTCCGCTGCGTTCCGAAACATGGTGTGTCCCCCCTGCAATTAATCCATAATAGTTACTTGACAAATATTTTGTTGCCCATTTATTTCCGCAATTACTTCATCTGCTAATAATTCATCTGTTTCAATGACCATAAGCGCTCTTCTTCCTTTTTCTTTACGAGAAACACTCATTGTACTTATGTTAATCTCATGCTTAGCAAGGATTGAAGCTACAGCTGCGATAGCACCAAAGCGATCGTTATTTACAATAAGTAGTGCTGGACTCGTGCCTGTTAATTGAAGATCGAATCCGTTTAATTCTACAACTTCAATTTTACCGCCACCAATTGAGCAAGCAACAACTTCAATTTCCTCTTCACCTTTATACAGACGAATTTTCGCTGTATTTGGATGCGGAGCATTTGCATCTTCTTCAATGAATTCCACTTCAATCCCGCGTTCTTTTGCAATATCTAACGCACTTGGAATACGTAAATCATCTGTTTCAAATCCTAGTATTCCACCGATTAGCGCTACATCCGTACCGTGACCACGGTATGTTTTTGCAAATGAACCATATAATGAAATGCTAACTCTCTCTGGTTCATGACGAAACAGCTGCCGAGCAACTTGCCCCATTCTTGCCGCGCCTGCTGTATGTGAACTTGATGGACCAATCATAACCGGACCAATAATATCAAACACTGAGCGATACTTCATCATAACTCCCCCTAAACCTCTATGAAAAAATTATTTACTATTCTATTAAGCTACCGAATCGGTTGCTGTTCCAGTCGTACCACGAATTTGTTCCGCTGTAAGAATTGGATAGTTTTTGAATAACAGTGAAGCAATATATCCTGAAATAATACCAGTTATAATAATAAATAAGAAACTTAGCATTACCTGCATTTAAAAATAATATAAGATAGTCCACAATAAAGTCTGGTAGCAATCCAAAGTTTAACACAGAACCCCTTACAAGCATAGCATAAACAAGTGAAACTCCCATTGCTTTCATACCTTTTGATATTTTAAAGCTAAAAAGGAAAAAAAGACTTAGTACAAATAATAGTAATATCCTTCCTATTATAATTTCCATGTTGCTCTCTCACGATTTAGTCAACTTCACTTGTTATGACAAATGGCTAAAACGCATGTAGCCTACAATAAATTATAATCTGCCCTCATTATAGCTTGTTTTTAATAAAACGCTTACTTTTAATGAATTTTAAAAGTTCTGAATAAAAATCCATTTTCGCTACTTGTACCACTCGTATGTCGTCTGACTTATATAACAGTTTTTCTAAATAATCGGTATTATGTATTTTTATCCTATATCTTCACATCATTAAAAATTTCTGTGTCATCCTATATAAAAATAAAATGATAACAGTTTTATTTTTAATTTTTTTTAGAAATAAAAAAAATGGCAACCTATCGTCACCATTTTTTCACAACATTATTATCTTTCTACTGGAAATGATTTTAAATCCGTAGCTATTTCTGTATTAGAAAATAGCTCTCTTGCCTCTTTCAATAATTCCTTATATGTATCTCCTTGATAACGAGAACTAATATGAGTCAATATTAAGCGTTTTGCATTTGCCTGAAGTGCAATACTCGCAGCTTGCTTAGATGTGGAATGAAAATAATCATACGCTTGTTGTTCATCTTCTGCCGCAAAAGTCGCTTCATGAACAAGTACGTCAGCATCTTGCGCAAGCTCTCTACTCGCTTCGCAATATCGTGTATCGCCTAAAATTGTAATAACTCTTCCTTTTTGAGGCGGGCCAATAAAATCTTTTCCATCTAACACTGTGCCATTCTCTAATTCAACTACTTCACCATCTTTTAAGCGTTTAAAAACTGGACCAGGTTTCACACCCATTCCCAGTAACTTATCCACTAAAAGAGCTCCCTGTATATCTTTCTCTACAATTCGATATCCGAAGCATTCAATTCCATGTGATAACCTTTTTGTTTCTACACAAAATTCATTATCCTCAAACACAATACCCTCTTCCGTAATCTCAACGATTTCAAGTGGATATTTAACATGTGTCGTACTTACTAATAATGCCACTTCAATAAATTGTTTAATTCCTTTTGGTCCGTACACTGTTAATTTTGTTGTTCCACCTTGAAACGAACGGCTACCCAATAAACCCGGCAATCCAAAAATATGATCGCCATGTAAATGCGTAATAAATATTTTTTCAATGCGGCGTGGACGTACAGACGTATGTAGTATTTGATGTTGCGTCGCCTCGCCACAGTCAAATAACCAAGTCTGTCCTCGTTCTTCTAACAACTGCAAAGCAATTGCTGAAACATTCCTTCCTTTTGAAGGAACACCTGCACCAGTCCCTAAAAATACAAATTCCACTTTCTTTCCTCCAGCTCTTTATATAATCTATCTTTCATCTTACGGAATGTTATTTCAAATGGCAAATTGAATTTGTATAACCAATCATCTAGACAACTATATAACACGAACATTATACTTAAAAAATTTAGCTATCGTTCGTATTTTGTGGTAAAATGATTGTACTACATTTTAAGGGAGCGTTTTATTATGAAAGAAGTATTTCGTTTACAAACTGATTTTTCATCTTCATTTGATCGCTGGGTAAGTTCTTTCGTTTCTGATCACCCAGCACAATTAGAATGGACGACTTTAAAAGAATTAATCCATGAATATACAACATCACATACAAATGAGACGTTACCAACATATATTTCTTCAGCTTTAACATATTACGCACAACGCGTTTCAACAACAAGTAACTCAGAAATTGTTATTTTTGAAAATCCTACAATCTCATAATCTATAATAAAAAGCACTGTAATCAGTGCTTTTTATTTATGTTCATTAAAGTATTTATTTTCCCGCCTTATTTCAAAAAACTCCGCTTATTTCCTACTATATAGCCATCATAAATCTATTTGATTTTTCAAAAAAACAGATTAAAAAGATATTGACACTACGATTTTACAGTGCTAATATTCAACGTGTAATTGAATATGGTCTCTGTTAGGTGAGGCTCCTGTATAGAGAAACGCTGCTGCCCAAAAATGTCGAGAGACGCCAATGGGTCAACAGGAAAGGTCGGAATGAAGGCCTTTCTTAACGTAGCTGGTTTCAGTACCTATGCTATACAGTGCTAAAACTCAACGAGGGAGAGGTGCGTATGTTTTGTCATACACAAAAACTGTTTTTATCTATGTTTACTAACAGTCTTTGTTGTTGACTCTTTTTGACTATGAATTCAGACCTTTACTCGTTTTGAGTAAAGGTCTTTTTTATATCTTTATGCACCCTACTATGAAACAAACATAGCATATTCAGAAACTATTAAATTGTATGGAGGTGAGGAACAGTGTCAAATGATGATTCGGCCCAGATACCCATATGTTTTACATTTATATTTCATCATGTAGGTAGGAAAGAAGCTGTTCCTCCCTGTTTAAAATAGTCGAGTAACAGATTGTTTCCTCCTTCATGAAAAGGAGGAACTACCAATGTTAAATTTACAAAAACAAGAAACGAAGCATGCTTACGATCAAGATAGCATGAAAGCAAATAACGAATTATTAGTGGAAGTTGCAACACAGGATGTAAACTCTGCGTTAAAACTCTTAGAAACAACACAAAATGGACTCTCTAAACAAGAAGCGTCTCGTAGACTTTCTTTATATGGTCCGAACGAAATCGCTCATAATAAAACATTGCCGTGGTACATTCAATTTCTGCTGGCATTTAAAAATCCATTTATTTTTGTTTTGTTAGCTCTTGGAGCACTCTCTTTTTTCACAGATGATATACAAGGAACAATTGTCGTATCTGTAATGGTACTGCTAAGTGCAACGATTCGCTTTTTACAAGAATTCCGCTCTCAGAAAGCGGCGGATAAGTTAAAGGCTATGGTTCGAACAACTGCGAGTGTCTTTAGAATAGATGGATTTGTACACGAAACAAAAAACGTAACAAATTTAAATCGAAATTACACAACAGAAATTCCAATTGAAGAACTTGTACCTGGCGATATTATTTCACTTTCAGCTGGTGATATCGTGCCAGCTGATGTGCGTATTTTATCCGCAAAAGATTTATTTGTTAATCAGTCTTCTTTAACCGGGGAAGCACTTCCTGTAGAAAAATACGAAAACTGCTACCATACGGAAAATAAACATATATTACCGAAAAATATGAAAAAAAATTACAATCCGCTCGATATGGAAAACCTTTGCTTTATGGGTACAAATATTGTTAGCGGTAGCGCAAAAGCTGTTGTTGTTTCAACTAGTACGGATACGTATTTCGGCTCTTTAGCAAAAAAGGTTATCGGAAAACGTGCAGAAACAAACTTTGATAAAGGCGTAAACAAAGTAAGTTGGCTCTTAATCACATTCATGCTTATTATGGCACCCATTGTCCTTCTCATTAATGGATTCACAAAAGGAGATTGGCAAGAAGCTTTTTTCTTTGCTATTGCTGTTGCAGTTGGCCTTACACCTGAAATGCTGCCAATGATTGTAACTGCTAATTTAGCTAAAGGCGCCGTGAACATGTCTAAACAAAAAGTAATTGTAAAACAGCTCAACTCAATTCAAAACTTAGGTGCTATGAACATTCTTTGCACAGATAAAACTGGAACTTTAACAGAAGATAAAGTTGTCCTAGTTCGTCATTTAGATCCTAACGGAAATGAATGCGATCGTGTATTACACTTTGCCTATTTAAATAGCTTCTATCAAACTGGATTGAAAAATTTAATAGATAAAGCTGTTATTGAACATACAGAGGAGAACCATAAATTTGATCCATCAGCTTTTCAAAAGCTAGATGAAATTCCATTCGATTTTGCTCGTCGTCGTATGTCTGTCATCGTGAAAGATATTTCAGGTGAACATACAATGGTTTGTAAAGGTGCCGTAGAAGAAATTTTATCAATCTGTAATTACACTGAAGTTGATGGGCAAATTGTCCCTCTCACTGAAGAAATGAGAGCAAATGTAAAACATCTTAGCGAAACTTTAAATAGTGAAGGAATGCGTGTCATCGCTGTAGCATACAAGAAAGATAACAAACCTTATCATAAAGCTTATGCAGTACAAGATGAATCCGCTATGATCCTTACTGGATATATCGGCTTTTTAGATCCACCAAAACCATCTGCTGCTTCTGCAATTCAAGCATTGCAAAAACACGGCGTACAAGTGAAAATCTTAACTGGTGATAACGAAATTGTTACAAGAAAGGTTTGTAAAGACGTTGGATTAAATATAGGAGAGCCTGTCCTCGGTTACGAAATCGATTCTTTACCAGATAAAGCATTAGCAAAACTGGCAGAAGAAACAACAGTGTTCGCAAAACTAAATCCAATGCAAAAATCTCGTATTATTCACGTATTACAAGGTAATGGTCATACTGTAGGTTACATGGGCGATGGCATTAACGATGCCGTGGCATTACGTGAAGCTGACGTTGGAATATCTGTTGATACCGCTACCGATATCGCAAAAGAATCTTCTGATATTATTTTACTCGAAAAAAGTTTAACTATATTAGAAGCAGGTATTTTAGAGGGACGTACTACGTTCGGCAATATTTTAAAATATATCAAAATGACGGCGAGCTCTAACTTCGGAAATGTATTTAGTGTATTAATAGCAAGTGCTTTCATTCCATTTTTACCGATGCTTGCAATTCATCTCTTAATTCAAAACTTACTTTATGATATTTCACAGCTTTCAATTCCATGGGATAAAATGGATAAGGAATTTCTAGAGAATCCTAGAAAATGGGATACTGCAAACTTGCGTAACTTCATTATTTGCATCGGTCCAATTAGCTCTATATTCGATATTATCACATTCGTTGTCATGTGGAATGTATTCGGTGCAAATACACCTGGAGAACAATCACTATTCCAATCTGGTTGGTTTGTCGTCGGGTTACTAACTCAAACATTAATTGTCCATATGATCAGAACACAGAAAATTCCGTTCATTCAAAGTACAGCATCAATACCAGTTCTTGTATTAACCGCTTGTATTATGGCAATCGGAATTTACATTCCATTCTCACCACTTGGTGCAGCAATTGGTTTACAAGCATTACCACTAAGCTATTTCCCGTGGCTCATAGGAATATTATTAGGTTATGCTTTCTTAACACAATTCCTGAAAAAGCTTTATATTAAAAAATTCCATAGCTGGTTGTAAAAATGAGAATGAGTGGGTATTTCTCACTCATTCTCAAAAAATATAACATGTACTTATATGTATGGAGGTGACCATGATGATATGGTATGACATCGTATTAAGGTTATTTATAGCAATTATTGTAGGAGCTTGCATCGGAATGGAAAGACAATGGAGACATCGAATGGCTGGTTTGCGGACAAATGCTCTCGTATCACTTGGCGCCTGTATATTTGTTTTATTATCCGTCATGCTTGATCATGATGCTAGTCCATCACGCATCGCCGCTCAAGTTGTTAGTGGTATTGGCTTTTTAGGAGGCGGTGTTATTATTCGTGACGGTTTTAGTATTAGAGGGTTAAATACAGCGGCAACTTTATGGTGTGCAGCTGCTGTTGGTACTCTTACAGGTGCTGGCTTCCTCGTTGCAGCTATGCTAGGTGCAGCCGGCGTCTTACTAGCAAATATACTACTACGCCCAATCGCTCTATTTATGAATAATAAATCAAAAGAAGATTTACCCGAGCAAACAAACTACTTACTTTCTCTTACTTGTTCAGAAGAAAATGAAGCACATATTCGTTTTCTTCTCATGCACATGGTAAGTTCTGAAGGTATCGGTTTAAAAGAATTGTACAGTGAAGACGTTGATTCTAACCAAAAAGTATGTATACAAGCTACATTACATTGCAATACAAATGCAGCTGTCTTAATTGAAAAAATAGTAAGTAGAATGCTTTTAGAATCTGGTGTTACTGCCGCGGGGTGGAAGACAACACTAGACTTAGAAGCAAGTTAAATCATAAAGGTGTCATGAATAAAACAGAAGGTTTAATATTCATGACACCTTCTGTTTTATTTTCAAGTTATTAGCAACTGCTAGGAATAACTAAAAGTAATCCATACTCATTCAATCTTTTTGTTTCAACTTAGTATGGGGCTAAAAAAGAAGGGTTTAAATCTCTAAAACCTTCTACATAAACTTATTTTCTAATTTTTGCTGAAAAGACTTTTCTTGCTTACGCAATAATTGACTACCTCTCTGTAAAAGAGGTGTTCCATACTTTTCATTAATTTGATCAATAACAGCAAGTAACGGCTCTTCTTTCGCATCTTCTTCGAATGAAAACAAATCTAACTGTTTCACTGATTCTGTCTTCCACTCTAATTCAGTAGCTGTAACACCTAACAGACGAACAGAATCACCATCCCAGTGTTGCTTCCATAAACGTGATGCTGATTGGAAAATAACCCGTTCTTCCCATATTGCATTTTTCAATTGTTTACTCCGTGTTACCGTGCGACGATCATGGTATTTAATCATAATTTGAATGTTATAACTAACGAGAGTTCGTTTTTGTAGCCTTTTGCTTACTGATTTCGATAATCTTTCTAACATATCAAGTAATTCTTTTTCTTCGTCCATATCCTTTGAGAAAGTCATCGAATTTCCAACGCTTTTATGTTGTCCCATTTGATTCGGATCAACTTCCCTGTCATCCATACCTTTTGCACGTTTTTGTAAATCAACACCGTGCTTTCCAATTTTAGCGCGAATGATATGCTCGTCTCCTTTTGCTAACTGTTCAATTGTATGTATATGAATGTCTTTTAGTTTTTCAGCTGTTTTCTCTCCGATTCCATGCATCTCTGCAACTGATCGTGGCCAAATAATTTCTGGGATATCACGCTTTCGAAGTACTGTAATTCCAAGAGGTTTTTTCATATCTGAAGCAGTCTTTGCTAGGAAAAGGTTTGGGGCAATCCCAATGCTACATGGAAGCTGTAACTCTGTTAGTAACGCTTGTTGAATCATCTTCGCTATTTCAAGAGGCGAACCGAGCGCATAGCAATCTGTAATATCTAAATACCCTTCATCTATAGAAAACGGTTGTATTTTTTCTGTAAAACGGGAAAGAATTTGAAACATTTGAAATGAAGCTTCTCGATATAATGTAAAATTAGGGTGCCTCACAACTATTTGCGGGCATAATCGCTTCGCTTCCCATAGAGGCATCGTCGTACGTATTCCATATTCTCTCGCCTCATAACTACATGTTATGATAATCCCTTTTCTCTCTTTTTCATTCCCCGCAATCGCTAATGGCTTTCCTTGTAATGATGGGTCATGAGCAATTTCAACAGATGCGAAAAAGCAATTCATATCTACATGTAAAATGACACGACCATTTTTCGGATACATTTCTCGCATACTACTCACCCCTCAAAGAACATTTGTTCCTTCATTATATCAAATTTCTTTACACTTTATAATAATTATTGGCTTTTCTCTATCTATTTTTTGTTATACTGTACGTAACAAATGGATATTATTGTAAAGGAGATGAATCGTTATGAAACAACATAATAAACTCAATTATGTATTTATTATTATTATAGTAATCCTTGCGATTAATTATTTGTTACTTCCCCTTTTTAACATTAACATTTACGCTTTAGGAATCTTCTCTCATTTCATACGTTTTACAACAACTTATGTACTTCCATGGGTCTTCTTATATTGGCTTATCCGCCTTGTGAAAGCAATTGAATCAAAATAAAAAAAAGACGTGTAAACCATAATTGGTTCACGCGTCTTTTTGACTTTATTACTTACTTCGCTACTTCTTCGATAATAGCTACAACTAATTCTGCTGTTTTCGCTAATTCTTCAACAGGAATTTTTTCATTTGTTGTATGAATTTCTTCATAACCAACTGCTAAGTTAACTGTTGGGATACCATTTCCTGCGATTACGTTCGCATCACTTCCGCCACCACTTTGGTGAAGAGAAGGCGTACGACCAATGTTTTCAGCTGCACGTTTCGCAACTTCTACAACGTGATCGCCAGCAGCAAACTTAAATCCTGGATACATAACGTTTACTTCAACGTCTGCATGACCACCCATTTCTTTTGCAGTTGTTTCAAATGCTTCTTTCATTTTTGCAACTTGTGCTTCCATTTTCTCATTTATTAAAGAACGAGCTTCTGCAAAGATTTGAACATGATCGCAAACGATATTTGTTTGTGTACCACCTTCAAAACGTCCAATATTTGCAGTTGTTTCAGAATCGATACGACCAAGTGGCATCTTTGCGATTGCTTTTGCTGCGATAGTAATTGCAGATACACCTTTTTCTGGTGCTACGCCAGCATGAGCTGTTTTCCCGCGAATAATCGCATTCACTTTCGCTTGTGTTGGCGCTGCAACTACAATTTCACCAACTTTTCCATCACTATCTAATGCATAACCATATTTTGCTGTAATGCGCTCGCGGTCTAACGCTTTTGCGCCAATAAGACCAGATTCTTCTCCAACTGTAATAATAAATTCAATTTTACCATGAGGAATGTTTTTCTCTTTTAAGACACGAATCGCTTCAAACATAGATGCTAATCCAGCTTTGTCATCGGCTCCTAAAATTGTAGTACCATCTGATACGATATACCCATCTTTAATAGAAGGCTTAATTCCATTACCAGGAACTACTGTATCCATATGAGAAGTGAAATAAATTGTATCAACACCGTCTTTTGTTGCTGGTAAAGTACAAATTAAGTTACCTGCACCATGACCAGTCACACCCATCGTGTCATCCTCAAATACTTCCACACCTAAAGCAGTAAATTTCTCTGTTAACACTTTGCAAATTTCTGCTTCAAATTTCGTTTCAGAATCTACTTGTACTAACTCCATAAATTCATTTACTAAACGTTCTTGATTAATCATAAGACTGCGCCTCCTGCACTACCATTATGTATGTAACAACATTAATTATAACAGAATTTCGCAAAAGTTTCGAAATACAAGACAAAAAACAGATGGTTAACACATCTAGATACCCATCTGCCTTCTATTACTCGTTTAACAATACCCAGCGCATATGATCTTCCCAGATGCCATTTACCATTAGCATTTTTCGAGATACACCTTCATATTGAAATCCTATCTTCGTCACTACTTGTATAGATGCTAAATTTCGTGGCATAATTGGTGCTTCTATACGATGTAAATGAAATTCTTCAAAGGTAACTTGAATTGCTTTTCTAAGCGCTTCTGTTGTGTAACCTTTATTCAATTCTTCCTTATCTAATTTATAACCGAGTACACAAGATTGATAAATTCCGCGAACAATTAGATTAAATGAAATACATCCAATAATTTTTGTATCATCACCCTTTTTAAAAATCCAAAGCCTGATAATCTTGCCTTCCGCGAACTCTTTTCTATCCTTTTGTAACTTTTTCTTTTGATAATCTAACGTGAAAAAACCCTCCGGTCTATACTCTTCCCACGCTTTTAAAAATTCACGATTTTTGTCGTAATATTGAAGAACTTTTTCCGCATACGACTCATCAATTTCTCTTAAATGTAAACGATCTGTCTCGTATATTTTCATCATTGTATCTCCATTCTTCAGCTTGCATAACAAAAAATTAATAATCTATCTTTTAACATATTCTCTACGTATGCTCAAATTTCCTGTAATATTTTGCACCCCCTTCCCGAATTTTGTCCTTTCTCTCCCCTTGTCCACAATTTCATTTCTCGTTACAATGAAATTGTACTGATTTGCAAGGAGGTTTAACGATGCATAAAAAAGCTCAAAAAATTATGGTTTATATAATGTTAATTTCTATGCTTGTAACAACATTACTTACTGGCGCAAGTATGTTTTGGTAAAAAGGACGATTCACTCGTCCTTTTTTTACTGCTTACACATACAAAATAGACCATCTCGAAATCGAGATAGTCTATCTTGTAATGAACATTTTATTTTATATATATTACAATTGCTACAATGCTAAAGGAAAAGGCCATTACAAGTGCTATTACAAAACTTGTATATTGTTTCTGCTGAAATGCCCCAATAACAAAAGTAAGATTGAGTAATGCCATAAATACAATCGCTACAACGTAAGAACATATATTAAAAGTTGCCAATATGAATGTAATAACAAATAGAAAACCAACACAAAACTGCATGTAAGAAATTTTTGGATTTAAATACATATGAGCAACCCCTTTACTCAATTATCTTTATATATTCTCATTAACGCATGGTTATGTACACATGTCAAGACAACTTATAATAAAAGAAAAAGCCAACCGTTTCGTTGACTTTTCCAAATACTATGGCCCCTTTTTCCTTCGCCAATTGCTGAAATGTTTTTTTCGATTTCACAATCGATACTTTTGTTCCAATTGGAATACGATCAAACAAATATTCCACATCATGTTTCTTCATTCTTATACATCCTTGCGAAATATATTTTCCAATTGAACTAGGCTGGTTTGTCCCGTGTATCCCATACTTACTTCCATCCGTTCCTCTTGCATTAAATCCCATCCACCTCGATCCAAGTGGATTTTTTGGAGAGCCCCCAGGAATATCCTTCGCAATATAATAGGGATCCTTCGCCTTCAATACAATGTCAAAGGTTCCTTCTGGGGTTAATTCATTTGTTTTCCCTGTCGCTACTGGAAAAACCTTTTGGATCTTCCCATCATCGATGTAAGCTAGTTTATTCGTTGCTTTATTTACAATTATAAAAGGATCTCCAGCACGTGGGTTATCACCAAGAGGCCAGATCGGTGATAGAGAAAGACATAATACTAAAGAAAGAAGATACGGCATATATAGTTCCTACCTTCTAAATAAGTTCTTTTATATTATCCTTTCCCTTAAAACGACTTTTAATGAGTAAATATTGCTCCATCTCATAAACAAGTTGAACAAGTTTTGCACGTATTTCAAATTCTTCTCGCGAGACTGGTAAAGGCATTTCTCTAAATACTTCTCGCATTTCTTGAAGTTGTCTTAACGAAATGACCCCTGTACTTTCAGGTCGAATAGAATTCCCTATATTTTCAATTACGTCTGCAATCATATCAGCTTGTTCATACGTCCAAGATAGTGATGCAGCTAATGGTATCATGCGCTCCAAAATTTCAAATTGTTGCATACGCATATCAAAATACCGATAATAATAGTCATCTTCACGCATAAATTCATTCTCAAGTTTTTTAAATGATAAATCTTTCGCTTCTTTCAGCATCATTTCTGTTTCAATTAATTCGGCCCCACTCCAATTACTATCTCGATTCCGTAAATAAACGACCATTTCAAACAAAATCGTTCTGAAATGCTCTTCTATTTTTCCTTGATACTCTTTCAGTTTATTCTCACTGCTTGGCATGTACATGTTTACTAATAAAGCGACACTAATTCCAATCGTTAATATAGCAATTTCATTACCAACTATAGACCATGTAATTTGCTTTAATGAATACAGATGCATAACGATAACCGAACTCGTGACAATCCCTTCTTGAATTTTGCACATAACTGCAGTTGGAATAAAGGTAAGCAGTAATACGCTAATCGCAAGTGGTGTATAACCAATCGTTTCAAAAATACAAAACGCAAATACCATCGATAATACACAAGCTAAAAAACGGTGCAACGATACTTGAACGGATTTTCGTTTCGTATTTTGCACACATAAAATGACTAAAATACCAGCTGAACTATAAAATTCTAATCCTAATAACTGAGCAATAAAAACTGCCGCTCCCGTTCCAAGCGCTGTTTTCACTGTTCTATATCCAATTTTAAACATATCATTACTCCTATATGTATAAATGTATTTAAAAATAGTATAAAAAAAGGATGACGCAATGTCATCCTTTTCTACCTATTATTCACGTACCCTTCACATATTACAATATCTTTTGCAAAAATTCTTTTGCACGGTCACTTTTGGGTGCTGTAAAAAACTCTTCCGGATTACTATCTTCTACGAGCTTTCCACCATCTAAAAAGAGAACACGGTCTGCTACTTCTTTTGCAAATCCCATTTCATGTGTAACGATTGCCATCGTCATTCCTGTCGTAACTAATGATTTCATAACTTCTAACACTTCTTTCACCATTTCTGGATCTAGCGCAGAGGTCGGTTCATCAAATAACATAACTTCCGGTTCCATCGCTAACGCTCTTGCAATTGCTACACGCTGCTTTTGTCCTCCTGAAAGACGATTTGGATATGCATCTTTCTTATCTAATAACCCCACTTTTTCTAGAAGTTTCTCAGCTTTTTTTTCAGCTTCTTGCTTCGTTACTTCTTTTACATTGATAGGAGCATACGTAATATTTTCTAATACAGTCATATGAGGGAATAAGTGAAAATGTTGAAATACCATTCCGACATTTTCACGAACGTGCATAATATTTGTTTTCGGATTCGTTACTTCTTCCGTTCCAATCCAAATGTGACCATCTGTCGGCGCTTCTAATACATTCATACAACGTAAAAACGTTGACTTTCCAGATCCAGACGGTCCAATAATTGCAACAACCTCTCCTTTCTCAATCGTTGTTGTAATTCCTTTTAATACTTCATTTTTCCCAAATGATTTATGAAGGTTTTCAACTTTAATCACTTTTCTTCATTCTCCCTTCAATGGCTTTCCCGACTAATGTAAGAATAATGACTAACATATAATAAATAAGTCCAACAAACAGTAATGGTTCAAGATATTTAAATGTTTCACCACCTACAATATAAGCACGGCGCATTAAATCTGTGGCTCCAATTACAGTTACTACAGCCGATTCTTTCGTAAGAGTCGCAAATTCATTTACAAGTGCTGGTAATATATTTTTTAAAGCTTGAGGAAAAATAATATTTTTCATCATTTTCCCGTAAGGAATCCCTAAAGCCATAGCTGCTTCTGTTTGTCCTTTATCAACCGCTTGAATGCCGGCACGAATTACTTCTGACATATATGCACCTGAATTTAAACTAAATGCAAGTACAGCTGCTAAAAAGGCTGGTATCTCATATCCAATCATTTGCGGAACACCGAAATAAATAATCATTAATTGTAATACTAGTGGTGTACCACGAAATATTGAAGTATATATATCTGCTGCAATATTTAATACTCGTATTCTAGCAATTTTGCAAAGTGCTAATAACGTTCCTAAAATAAATCCTACCACAGCTGATGCAGCTACAATTTTCAATGTAACTTCTAATCCCTTTAATATATATGGTATTGAAGGCGTAATTGCCGAAAAATCTAGATTCATCCTTTTCATTCCCCTCACAGAAAAGTGAAAGGCAGCTTATTTTCCGCTGCCAAACCATTTCTTCACTAATTTATCCATTTCTCCATTTTCTTGCATTTTCTTAATTACTTTATTAAATTCTTCTGTTTTATCACTATTTTTCGGAAGAGCAATTGCTGCACCTACTTCTTCTGGTGCTTCTTGAATTTCAATTCCTTGTAGTTCTTTCATTTTTTCTAAATAATTTTTTGCAACTGTGTCTTCTATAATTGCAGCGTCAAAACGACCAGCTTTAATTTCTTGTACGATTTCTGGTATACGGTCACGTCCCTCAGCTTTGAAATCGACTTGTTTCTGAAATTCTTTTGCCTTTTCTTCTTGAATTGATCCTGTTTGTACTCCTACTTTTTTCCCTTTTAAATCTTCTAACGATTTAATATTAGAGCCCTTTTTTGAAACGATCATATTTTTTGCAACAAAATAAATATCTGTGAAATCAGCATTATTTTTACGCTCTGCAGTTGGCGTCATACCCGCCATAACGAAATCAACTTTTCCTGAATTAAGAGATGCTAATAATCCGCCGAAATCCATGTCTTTCACTTTCACTTCGTATCCAAGTTCTTTTCCGATATATTTGGCAATATCAACATCAAAGCCGATAATTTCATCACTTTTTGAAGCTTCCACGTATTCATACGGTTTATAGTCTGCTGAAGTCCCCATAACGAGTACTTTTTTATTTTTTCCAGTAGCCTTTTCTTCCCCATTACTACAAGCACTGAACATACTTACAATTAAAATAAGTGCAAATGATATTGATAATAACTTCTTCATCTTTCTTCCCCCTAATAATGTATATTTAAAAGTTTAATAGAATATTTATTCGATGTTTGTATTGTATCAGCACTTTCATTTTTATGCAATATTTAAAATAAAAATAAATAGAAAAACAGCATTAAAGCTGTTGTCAATGCATAAAAACATGCATAAAATAACAATTTCCTGCATGTTTAATTATTTTAAAAACTAAATAAAAAAGGCGGTACACCCACTTGATCGTGGACATACCGCCTTTTTCTCTTCCCTATAGTTCTTCGCAATTATCTTCGAAATAAGATTGTAGTTTTGCAATTACTTGCATTGGTTCATGACCTTCAATTTCATGACGTTCTACCATCGTTACAATTTTTCCATCTTTCAATAACGCAAATGATGGAGATGAAGGTGGATATCCTTCAAAATATTCACGAGCTCTTGCTGTTGCTTCTTTATCTTGACCCGCAAATACCGTTACAAGGTGGTTAGGGCGTTTATCATAATGTACGGAATGTGCAGCAGCAGGACGAGCAATGCCACCTGCACAACCACATACAGAGTTTACCATTACAAGTGTTGTACCATTTCTTTTAAATGCTTCTTCGACTGCTTCTGGTGTCGTCAATTCTGTATATCCCGCAGAGACAATCTCTTCACGCGCTTGACGGACAACATCATTCATAAAAAAGTTAAAGTTAATCAATCTTTTCCCTCCTCTAATTCTACCTATTTGTATCTTACCAGTTAATGTTTAGAGAATACAAGTAAGTTTACTTGTATTTCAGCATAGAAAAGGTGTTAGAGCCCTGTTCTAACACCTTTTCTTTAATGACCACGATGTTTTTGCTTTGCTTTTTGTACTTTTATAAAACGTTTTCTCTGCTTTTCAGCTTCCCGTTTCTCCTTAGATTGCACTTTCTGTTCTTGTTTATGCAGTTCATAAGATAAACTAATTGCTTCTTGTGCCTTAGTAAAACGTTTTACATTTACTTCTTTTGCCGCTTGTCGTATGATACGCTTTATATTTTTTGGACGCTGTTTTTCTTTAACTTCCACACCGCATTTTGCAAAGTACTGGAAATATGCTAACATCGGACCATTCACAAATATAAGTACTTCCTCGTCTGAAGGTTCCATCCCAAAAATATACCTCGCTCCATACAATTTCTCTTTTTCTTTATGCGTAATAATTCCTACAAAAAATTGACCATCGTGATATACTGTCAAATCCATTGACAGCCCCTCCTTTAAAAAAATTAGAAATACTGGACATCCCGGAGGGGAAGGTTACTGACATGAAATCATGCGTCTGGACTACCGACCAGAACTGTGTTTTTGTATCTCTTCCAATATTATTATATATTTTTTTCCATAATTTTCATATATTCAACAATCATTTTTTTATGCGATCCTACAATATAATCAGGTAGCTCTGTCACCGGGAAGAATTTAAGCTGAACCGCTTCTTCTTTATTCATAACAAAATTCCCTTCGTATTCATCGGTATAATAGGCTGTCGTTACGGATTGAAACTCATCACCGTTTGTTAATTTTGAAAAATAGTTCGCTCCAGAAAATACATTGATTAATCGGAGGTTCTTTACTTCTATTCCTGTCTCTTCATATACTTCACGGTAAGCTGTTTCTTCTGGTGATTCACCAAGCTCCATTAGCCCGCCAGGCAACCCCCATTTTCCGTACGGCTCTGTTCTTTGCTGTAATAATACATATCCACTTTCATTTATAACGAGTACAACAGCACCAACTAAAATTAAAGGGCGATGACCAACTACTTTTCGTAATTCCTCTACATATCCCATCGTATCCCTCCTTTTTCGTTGTCCACACTATTGTATCATATGTATGAAACGACAAAATGCGTATATTTTTCATTTTTTTAACAAAACATTTATTTTATGCGCTTCATCTACTGTAGCTAACATAATGGATTCGATTTCTGCACTCTTCTCTAAACACTCTTTCGCCCACTCTTCTGTTTTTCCTACTAAAGCTAGAACATCTTGCTGAATCCTCCCATCCTTTACTAATACAAAAGAAACTGGAGATCTTCTTCCCGCCACTTTCAGATCAAGCCGCGAAACTGCTTCATATTCTGGATACTGAAATATAGAAACAACACCATTCGCTTCCCACAATGCTAATTTAATCGTTTGAATATCGCTCACATTTCGCATACGAATTTCCGAAAATAAATATTCCACCGTAATTCTCGCTTTTTTCAAATTGCTAAAATCAATGGAACCATTGTGTATAAGAATAATAGGTGCTGGCTCTAAAAAGCGTCTCCATCTATCCCATTTCAACATTAAGACTGAGCTTATAATGTGAAGTACAACGAGTATGAACGTTGTAATCATCGAGCCGAGTAACCCCACTTTTTCATCAGATAATGCGTTAGAAATATTCCCACCAAGCAATAATACTAATACGACATCTAAAAAACGAAGTTGTGCGATGGACCTTTGTCCCATCGCTTTCGCAACTAATATTAAAAATATGTATGCTATGATAGCTCGAATAACCCATTCACCATTAGATAGATGCCGTGCTCCTTCAAAAATATGCATATGCATCACTTTGCACTCCTTACCCGTCTCAAACTGCTATTCTGTCTTAGTTTGCAACGTTTAAGGGCATATATGTAAAAAAGCTAGTTCGTTTTTACACGAACTAGCTTTTTTACTTAACTGAAAACATATATTTTTTATACGTTTTCCGTACCGATAATATGAGCCCCATCATAATCATATTCGAAAATAAGGAACTTCCCCCATATGATAAGAAAGGTAATGCGATACCTTTTACAGGCATTAATCCAACGATCATACCGATGTTTTGGAATATTTGAACCGTTAGTATTCCTATTGATCCAGCACATAATAATGTACCAAATAAATTATCAGCAGAATAACCGATAATAATTGTTCGATATAGTAGTAATAGGAACAAGAACACAACTAACGCCGCTACTATAAATCCACCTTCTTCGGCAATTGTAGCGAAAATAAAGTCAGTGTGTTTCTCTGGAATATAGACGTTCCCTTCACCGAATCCTTTCCCTTCCATACCTCCACTACCTACAGCTAAAATCGATTGCTGTGTTTGATAGCCTTCATTTGCATTCTCAAATGGATTTAGCCAACCTATAATACGTGATTGTTGGTGAGGTTTTAACAAAGTAACTAATTTATTAAAGAAGAAATCTGGATATTTTACAAATATAAATATTAATGTAGACAATATGGTCACCGGAATGACTGTACATAACGCAATTAATTTCTTTTGAATTCCTGACATAAATAAAATACATGCGATAGCTGCTGCATATAAGAACACCATACCTGTATCCGGTTGGCTATATACAACGGCCATAGGCGGGAGGGATACTAGCATAATTTTACCTACTAATTTTAAATCCGTTTGGAATGTCCTTGCCATATACTGTGCATTATGCTTCACTGCTATACTTGCTACTACAAGAAGCAATGCGATTTTGAAAAACTCGGATGGCTGAATTTGTCCAAGTACTGGAAAAACGAACCACCTTTTTGCCCCTAACTTTTCAGGTGTGAAACCTGATGCTGGTAATACTTTCAAAAGAATAAGTGAAGCAAACCCAGCAATATAAAGCGGCCAAGACAATTTTTGCAACTGATCTAAGTCGATGCTAGCAACAAGAAGTAACAATACAACCCCAATTATGTAGTTAACTCCCTGCTTCATAGCAAAGTTTGCATCTCCATACTGTCCGGTTTGCTGACTGCTATATATAGCAGTTATACTTATAACACAAAATGCACACAAAATTAAAATTAATTTTACATCTAAACTTTTTAGAAACTCGGTACTTCTTTTCATGACATCCTCCTGAAACATTGTTACAGCAAAATAAAAAACCAGGAGTCAACATTCTTCATGTTTTGACGACTGATTACACATTATCTATAAAACACTTATATAGAATAACTCTCTTTTTCATACAATACAATATATTATACTACAGTTTCATCAGTAAGATTTGCCAAAAAAATTATTCTTTTCTTATTTTATATCTATATACCATATATCAGCAATGTATTTTCGTAAATTTCTAATACATAATCGTTCATTGTAAGATTACTGGGAAAAGTTTTGTACATATAGTAGGATGCAGATGAAGAAATAAGATGATAAAAAGCTCGCATAAGCGAGCTTTTTATTAATATACAGATGTATTGTTTTCTGACGTATTTTCTAAAATTTCTTTTACACGTCCTAAGAACTTACCACAAATTAAGCCATCTAGTACACGGTGATCAAGTGATAAACATAAGTTAACCATGTCGCGAGCACCGAACATACCATTATCCATAATTACTGGGCGTTTTACAATTGATTCAACTTGTAAAATAGCCGCTTGTGGGTAATTAATAATACCCATAGATTGAACAGAACCGAATGATCCTGTGTTATTAATTGTAAATGTTCCGCCTTGCATTTCGTCCGCTTTTAACGATTTCGTACGTACTTTTCCTGCAAGCTCTGTAATTTCACGAGCGATGCCTTTAATCGTTTTTTCGTCCGCGTGCTTAATTACTGGTACAAATAGTTCTTCCTCTGTTGCAACAGCGATAGAAAGGTTAATGTCCTTCTTCTGAACGATTTTATCGCCAGCCCACATTGAGTTAATTTGAGGATATTCTTTTAACGCCTGTGCTACTGCTTTTACGAAGAAAGCAAAGAACGTTAAGTTAAAGCCTTCACGCTTTTTGAAATCGCCTTTAATTGAGTTACGGTATGATACAAGGTTTGTCACATCTACTTCAATCATCATCCAAGCATGAGGTGCCTCATGTTTACTGCGTAACATATTTGCTGCAATTGCTTTACGCACACCTGTTACCGGAATTTCGATATCGCCAGGCATTGTTGGTACAGAAACTGGTTTTGCAGCTTCTACTTTTTGTGCTACTGGCGCTGCTTTTGGTGCTTCTGGACGCGCTTCTACTACTGCTGCTACCGCTACCGCTTCCTCTTTCTTCGCACCTGCTTGCGGAATATTTCCAGATTCCACTAGCTTTAAAATATCTTTACGAGTGATACGGCCATTTGCTCCCGTACCTTCTACTAAATCTAAATCAACATTATGCTCACCCGCAAGTTTTAAAACAGCTGGTGAAAAACGTGGTTTTCCATCAGTTGGTTGTTTTGCTTTCGGTGCTTTTTCAGGCGTAGCTACTTCTGCCTTTGGTTCTTCTTTTGTTTTTTCCTCAACAGCTGTCGCTGCTACTTCATCTGCGCCTTCTACTTGAATAACACAAACTACTTCACCTACAGCTAACGTCTCACCTTCGCCAGCTATTAGCTCTTTCACAATACCAGTGAAAGAAGATGGTACTTCAGCATTTACTTTATCAGTCATTACTTCTGCAAGCGGATCATACTTGTTTACGTGATCGCCAACATTAACGAGCCATTTACTAATTGTACCCTCTGTAACGCTCTCCCCGAGCTGAGGCATTGTGATATTTTCTACAGCCATGTATAGTCCCCCCGATTAAAATTCCGCAAGTTCACGCATTGCTTTTTCAACTTTATCTGGATTTACCATAAAGAATTTTTCCATTGTTGGTGCATATGGCATTGCTGGAACGTCTGGACCTGCAAGACGTGCGATTGGCGCATCTAAATCAAACAGACAGTTTTCAGCAATAATTGCTGCCACTTCACTTATAATACTTCCTTCTTTATTGTCTTCTGTTACAAGAAGAACTTTACCTGTTTTAGAAGCCGCTTCAATAATCGCTTCTTTATCTAACGGATATACCGTTCTTAAATCAAGAATGTGTGCAGAGATTCCATCTTGTGCTAACTTCTCAGCTGCTTGAAGAGCAAAGTGAACACATAATCCGTAAGTGATAACAGTAATATCATCACCTTCGCGTTTTACATCTGCTTTTCCGATTGGTAATACATAGTCATCTTCTGGCACTTCACCTTTAATTAAGCGATATGCACGCTTATGCTCAAAGAATAATACTGGATCTTCATCACGAATTGCAGCTTTTAATAAGCCTTTTGCATCATATGGTGTAGAAGGGATAACAATTTTTAAACCTGGTTGGTTTGCAAACATCGCTTCTACAGATTGTGAATGATACAATGCACCGTGAACACCCCCGCCGAATGGTGCACGAATTGTAACTGGACAAGTCCAATCGTTGTTAGAACGATAACGAATTTTTGCTGCCTCAGAAACAATTTGGTTTACTGCTGGCATGATGAAATCAGCAAACTGCATTTCAGCGATTGGACGCATACCATACATTGCCGCACCAATTGCTACCCCAGCAATTGCAGATTCTGCAAGCGGTGCATCAAGCGCACGATCTTCACCAAATTGATCATACAAACCGTGTGTCGCTTTAAACACGCCACCTTTTTTACCAACATCTTCTCCTAAAACGAATACTTTCTCATCGCGTTCCATTTCTTCGCGCATTGCTAATGTAATAGCATCAATATAAGACATTACAGCCATGAAACGTTCCCCCCTATTCTGCGTATACGTGCTTCAATGCATCTTCAGGTGCTGCATACGGAGCATTTTCTGCATATTCTGTTGCTTCATTTACGATATGCATAATTTCGTCTAGCATTTGTTTTTCAAATTCCTCAGTTAACACACCAACTTCTTTTAAATAAGCTGCAAATGTTATAATTGAATCTTTTTTCTTCGCTTCTTCTACCTCTTCTTTATCACGATAAACACGATCATCGTCGTCACTAGAATGTGCTGTTAAACGATATGATACTGCTTCAATTAAAGTCGGACCTTCACCACGACGACCGCGGTCTGCTGCTTCTTTTACAGCTTTATATACTGCAAGCGGATCGTTTCCGTCTATTGTATATCCAGGCATGCCGTAACCAATTGCACGATCTGATACGTTTTTACATGCTAATTGTTTTTCAACTGGAATAGAGATTGCATATTTGTTATTTTCACACATGAAAATAACAGGTAGTTTGTGTACACCAGCAAAGTTTGCTCCTTCATGGAAGTCACCTTGGTTTGAAGAGCCTTCTCCGAATGTAACGAACGTTACTAAATCTTTCTTCTCCATTTTTCCAGCTAGTGCAATACCAACTGCATGTGGTACTTGCGTTGTTACTGGTGATGATCCTGTAACAATACGATTTTTCTTTTGACCGAAGTGACCAGGCATTTGACGACCACCAGAGTTTGGATCTCCAGCTTTTGCGAAAGCAGACAACATAAGCTCTTTAGCTGTCATACCAAACGCTAGTACAACACCCATATCACGGTAGTATGGTAATGCATAATCTTTCTCTCTATCAAGAGCGAACGCCGCTCCAACTTGTGCAGCCTCTTGTCCTTGACAAGAAATTACGAATGGAATTTTACCTGCACGGTTTAATAACCACATACGTTCGTCAATTTTACGTGCAAGTAACATCGTACGGAACATTTCTAATACTTGCTCATCACTTAAGCCAAGCTCTTCATGGCGCTTTTCTTTTACTTCTGCCATTTTTCATAACCTCCTAAATCCACATTTTTATGCGTGTAACGCTCTTCCATCTACAGCAAGTGCCGCTTCACCAATCGCCTCAGATAATGATGGATGCGGATGAATTGTATGTGCTACTTCCCAAGGTGTTGCATCAAGTACTCTTGCAAGACCAGCTTCAGAAATCATATCTGTTACATGTGGTCCGATCATATGAACACCGAGAATGTCATTTGTTTCTTCATCAACTACAAGTTTTACAAAACCGTCTGATTCTCCGTATACAAGTGCCTTTCCGATTGCACGGAATGAGAACTTACCTACTTTTAACTTATAGCCTTTTTCTTTTGCTTCTTGTTCTGTTAAGCCGACAGAAGCAACTTCTGGACTACTATATACGCATTTTGATACCATAGAATAATCAATTGGTGCAACTTCTTTACCAGCGATATGTTCTACTGCAACAATTCCTTCATGAGAAGCAACGTGAGCAAGTTGCAAGCCACCGATTACATCTCCAATTGCGTAAATATGAGATTCCTTCGTTTGATAAAACTCATTTGTTTGAATGTATCCTTTTTCCACAACAATATCTGTGTTCTCTAAGCCCATATTTTGCGTATTCGCTTGTCTTCCTACAGATACAAGCATTTTTTCTGCTTTAAATGCTTTGTTCTCACCGTTATGTTCAGCTTGAATTGTTACTCCATTATCTTTTACCAATGTTTCTGGTAATACTTTTGCACCAGTTACCACTTTAATACCTTTTTTCTTGAATAGACGTTGCATTTCTTTGGAAACGTCATTATCTTCTAGTGGTAATATGTTTTTCGCATATTCTAATACAGTAACTTCTACACCGAAGTCAGCAAGCATAGATGCCCACTCAATACCAATTACACCGCCACCAACGATAATAATTGAACTAGGAAGCGTTTCCATTTTTAGGGCATGATCCGAAGACATTACATACTCTCCGTCTAACTCTAATCCTGGTAATGAATTTGGACGAGAACCTGTTGCAACAAGTACATTTTTTGGAATTAACATTTCATTCTCTTCTCCACTTGCAAGTTCAACTGAAATTGTACCTGGCATTGGAGAGAAAATAGATGGGCCAAGAATACGGCCAATACCTTCAAACACATCAATTTTACCTTGTTTCATTAAATGCTGAACGCCTTTATGAAGCTGCGTTACAATCTTCTCTTTACGCTCTTGTACTTTAGCAAAGTTTAGTTCTACATTACTTGCAATAACTCCGAACTCTTCTCCTTTTTTAGCAGTTGCGTATACTTCCGCACTACGTAAAAGAGCTTTACTAGGAATACATCCTTTGTGTAAACAAGTACCACCAAGATTTTCTTTTTCAACAAGTGCAGTTTTTAACCCTAGTTGTGATGCACGAATAGCAGCAACATATCCACCAGTACCGCCGCCAACGATGACTAAATCATATTCTCTTGCCATTATCTCAACCCCTAGCTACTGTTTGTTTTTCTCGTACAATATATTCTTTTGGAGCTTCTTCTTCACGTAATACACGAAGTGCTCCTTCTGCTAACGCTTGTAATTCATCTTCTCCTGGATGTACGATAACATCTGCAATCCAGTGAACACGTTCTTTTATTTCATCGACAAGAATTTTACTGTACGCAAGTCCACCAGTTAATACGATTGCATCGATTTTCCCGTGAAGTACAGCACTAGCTCCGCCAATCTCTTTTGCAACTTGATACGCCATTGCTTTATAAATAATAGTTGCTTCAGGATCACCTTTTTCAACCATTTGTTCTACTTTAATTGCATCGTTTGTACCGATAAGACTTACAAGTCCACCTTGTCCGACAAGTTTTTTAACCATTTCGTCTCGGTAATACTCACCAGAAAAACACATTTCAACTAATTGTCCTACTGGTACTGTACCAGCACGCTCTGGACTAAATGGTCCTTCTCCGTTTAAGCCATTATTAACATCGATAACTTTTCCTTTTTTATGAGCACCAACTGTAATACCACCGCCCATATGTGTAACTAATAAATTTAAATCCTCATATTTGTGATTTAATTCATCTGCCACTTTACGAGCAACTGCTTTTTGATTTAATGCATGGAAGATACTTTTGCGTTCCATACCAGCAATACCACTTATACGAGCAATTGGCTCCATCTCATCTACAACGACAGGATCCACAATGAATGCAGGAATGTTTAATCCAGAAGCGATTTCATATGCTAAAATGCCTCCAAGGTTTGAAGCGTGATGACCGCTAAACCCATTTTTTAAATCTTCTAACATCGCATCGTTTACTGTATACGTACCGCCTTCGATTGGACGAAGTAATCCACCACGCCCACAAACAGCGTTTAATTTTGAAATGTTAATACCATGAGAATGTAGAACTTCTAAAATCGTTTCTTTACGAAACTCATATTGGTCGATAATTCGCTTATATTTTCCAATCTGTTCTACGTCATGACGAATAGTTTCTTCTAGAACGGGTCTTTCATTATCAAAAACACCAATCTTTGTGGATGTACTACCTGGGTTAATAACAAGAATTCGATTTACAGACAATGTTGCTACCTCCACTAATAAATTTAAAAGGAAGTGGAAACCTCATAAGAGGTAACCACACCTTTTGTAAAAGTTATATATGAATGATTAGCGACGGCTAATAATGTCGTGACCGTTGCGTAAGTATGTGCTACGAGAGTTTTTCAAGCTTGCAATGCGCTCTTCAGCTAGACGATCTGCTGCTACATAAGTTGCTATGCCATCGCGTTTTGAAATTTCGATTACTTTTGCAATTGTGTCATAAATAGACTCAACACGTTTTAATGCACGTTCTCTATTGTATCCATATAATTCGTCTGCTACGTTAATTACGCCACCTGCATTAATAACATAGTCTGGTGCGTATACAATACCCATTTCATGAATAAGGTCGCCGTGACGATCTTCTTTTAATTGGTTATTTGCAGAACCAGCGATTACTTTTGCTTTAAGTTGTGGAATAGTTTCATCATTAACTGTTGCGCCTAATGCACATGGTGCGTAAATATCACATTCAACACCGTAAATTTCATTTGGCTCAACTGCTGTTGCACCGAATTCTTCTACTGCACGTTGTACAGCTTCTTTATTAATATCTGTAACGATTAATTTTGCTCCTTCAGCGTGTAAATGTTTGCATAGGTGATACGCTACGTTACCAACACCTTGAATAGAAATTACTCTTCCTTCTAGGTTATCTGTACCAAATGCTTCTTTTGCAGCTGCTTTCATACCACGGTAAACACCGTATGCAGTTACTGGAGATGGGTTACCAGAAGAACCGAATGATGGTGAAATCCCTGTTACAAAATCAGTTTCCTCATGGATAATATCCATATCATCTACTGTTGTACCAACATCT
This sequence comes from Bacillus sp. RC252, assembly GCF_044909215.1. Lineage (NCBI taxonomy): Bacteria > Bacillati > Bacillota > Bacilli > Caryophanales > Bacillaceae > Bacillus > Bacillus sp. RC252. Next base: position 74,539 of record NZ_JBIYDV010000007.1, read on the forward strand.
TCAGCTGTAATGTAACGTCCGTTTAGTCCTTGAATGTAGCGTCCTAATGCACGGAACATCGCTTCGCTTTTATCTTTACGTGGATCACCGATAATTACTGTTTTTGCACCACCTAAGTTTAAACCAGCTGCTGCATTTTTGTATGTCATCCCTTTTGCAAGACGCAATGCATCTTCAATCGCCGCTTCTTCAGAATCATATGTCCACATTCTTGTTCCACCAAGAGCTGGTCCAAGTGTTGTATCATGGATTGCAATGATTGCTTTTAAACCAGATTCTTTATCTTGACAAAATACCACTTGCTCATAATCATATTTTTCTAAGTATTCGAAGATTTCTAATGTCATTGTCGTTTCCCCCTAATTGTTTTACCCTATTTGGTTTATTTTGAAGCAGTCGCAACTGCCAATGCTAATGAATATACTTTTGTTTCTGCTGAATCAGCACGTGATGTTAAAACAATCGGTGCTTTAGCGCCAGCAATCATCGCTCCTACCTTTGCATTTGCAAAATAGACGAGTGATTTATATAGCACATTTCCAGCTTCAATCGTTGGGACGAGTAAAATGTCTGCCTTACCTGCTACATCACTTACTATGCCTTTATGTTCTGCTGCAATTTGTGATACTGCATTATCTAAAGCAAGTGGTCCATCAACGACACAATTTTTAATTTGTCCGCGGCGATTCATTTGAGTTAACATCGCTGCATCAATTGTCGCTTGCATCGCAGGATTAACAACCTCTACCGCTGCAATTGGCGCTACCTTTGGCAAATCAATTCCTATTGCCTTGGCAACTTCTACAGTATTTTGTATAATAGCAGCTTTTTGTGTTACATCAGGTGCAATGTTCATCGCTGCGTCTGTAACAAAAATAAGACGATCGTAATTTGGAACTTCAAACGCTGCAACATGTGAAAGCACGCTGCCCTTACGAAGTCCCCACTCTTTATTTAATACAGCTTTCAAAATATTTGCTGTTGGGATGTTCCCCTTCATTAGCACATCTGCTTCGCCATTGCTTACAGATTTAACAGAAAGTTCTGCAGCCTCAGCACTTGACGCTGCTGCAATCACTTCAATATGTTCTGAAGTTTGTAACCCATGCTCTTGTAGCATCCCTATTATTTTCTCTTGATTTCCATATAGACGAAATTGAGCTAGCTGTAACTTGATTGCTTTCGCTACAGCTTCAATTACTTCATGATCTTCAGCTACTGCTACAGCCACAGTTTTTTTAGGCTGTCTTGCTGCTTGATCAATTAAGTGTTCTAACTTCATATTTTGTAATCAACCCTTTCCGTCGTCCCTCGTCTATTCATTAAGCAAATACCGTGCCAACTTTCAAAAGTGGTCTTACCAATAATGAAAACGCATTCAAAATGCAGCGAAATCAATACTTTGGAAAACAACGAAATATTCTGTCTCGTTTTGTCGCTTTTTGTATACCACGCAATAAATTGCACGGTACGCAATTTATTGCATGCTATTTTTTGCACAGTTATACTTTTCTAGCTTGTAATATAAGTTTCGAACTGAAATTCCTAACGCTTTTGCAGTCTTCGTTTTGTTCCCATCAAATTTCTCTAAATATTCACGGATAATATTCCCCTCAAATTCTGTCACTAGGTGTTCAAGGGCCTTCTCTTCTAATTCAGGTAATAAATTATTTTGTTTCGTCTCTACTTGTTCTTCTTTATGTAAAGGCGGTAAATGATGTACATCAATATATATTTCGTTATAATTCATAAAGATAATAGCTCGTCCTAAAATATTTTCAAGTTCCCTAACATTCCCTGGCCATTCATATGATTGTAAATACGAAACGGCTGAATCGGTGAGTCCTTCTACATTACGACCATAATCTTGATTAATTTTTTGAATTAACCTTTCTGCAATCGCTGGTATATCTCCTTTACGCTGACGAAGGGAAGGAATTTGAATCGGGATTTTATTTAAACGATAATATAAGTCCTCTCTGAACTCTCCTTCTAGAATGCCCTTTTCTAAATTCACATGCGTTGCTGCAATTACCCGGACATTAATAGGTATCGCTTTCGTTCCCCCTACTTTCACAATTTCTTTTTCTTGTAGCACACGAAGGAGCTTCGCTTGCGTATTTGCAGATAACTCTCCGATTTCATCTAAAAAAATACTTCCATTATTCGCTTCTTCAAAGAATCCTCGTTTCCCGCCTCTTTTCGCTCCAGAAAACGCGCCTTCCTCATAACCGAATAATTCACTTTCTAATAAGGTCTCAGAAATAGCAGCACAGTTTACTCGTACAAACTTATTGTATTTTCGATTACTACTGTTATGAATAGCGTGTGCAAATAACTCTTTCCCCGTACCAGATTCCCCTCTAAGTAATACTGTTGCCGGTGTATTCGCTCCAAGTTTTGCTTGTTCAATAGCTGCCGTCGTTTCATCTGAATCACCAACAATATCATCAAATGAATATTTTGCTTCTAACGTTCGAATAATTTGTCTTGCCCTATTCAATTCATTTGTTAACTTTTGAATTTCTGATACATCGCGAATTACCCCGACGCTCCCTTTCAATATTCCATCGACAATAACCGGTGCTACGTTTACAATTACATCTCGCTTTTTTTGCCCAATCTTCATATGTATTCCTCGTACCGCTCGGCGCGTCCGAAGTACTTTCATATGCATACTTTCACCTTCCACAATATCAGTTGTAGCCGGCTTCCCAATAATTTCTTCTTCAGTCAAACCCGTTAACTTCGTATAAGCAGGGTTTATAACTAGTCCTCTTCCTTTCTCATCAACAACCGAAATTGCTTCCTCAGATGAGTTAATAATCGCCTCAAGTAGCGTTTGAATTTCTTTTAAGTCTGTAATTTCTTCCGCTAAATCTACAACTTCTGTAATGTCTTTAAAAATCGCAAATGCCCCTTGAACCTCTCCACCTTCTTTTAATATCGGAATACGCGTTGTAATAATCTTTTTTTCATTCTCTAACGTCAGTTCATGATTCACTTCTATTTTTTTCGTGCGTATAATACGAAGCAACTTACTCGTTGGAATAACTTCTAAAATATATTTCCCTATTGCTTCCTCTTTTTTATATCCAGTAATACGCTCTGCGCTTTTATTAAACAGACGAACTTGTCCCTCTTGGTCTATAACAATCATACCGTCATGCGTTGAATTTAAAATTAAATTCCCTTGTTGCGTCTGTTCTTCTAGCTTTCCAATTAAGCTTTCCTTCTCATGCGCTAGTCTCGTAACAATTTTTGCAATATCCCCTGGTATAAGAAGGGTGTCTTTATGCTTGCTTCCCAATAAAACTTTATGTAAATCATAATCACCTGTCATATCAAACATTACATCAATATGCATAGAAAGAAACGGAGTTACACTATCACCAATCGGAACCCCATATTCCTTTGCGATTTGTAATCCTTTCGCAATTGGATTACTATCAATAACTCCTATAATTTGAAATATATTCGAATTTTGCAACAGACTCAGCAGTGTACTCCCACCTTCACCTGCTCCAACAATTAACACATTTTGTTTCATACATTACACTTCCTCTCGAAGTATCTCTGCAAAATTTTTCACATTCTTATCTTACTCGTTCAGCAACCTCTTGACAAACCCCCATTCCATATAACATCATTAAAATACACAAAATAATCTGAAAAGGAGCGTTATATATGCAGCGTTACCTCGCTCTATTATTAGCACTCATCCCCATTTCATTAGCCGTGCTTGGTATTAAACTAATGAGAGATACTGTATTTGGGATTTTGTTCTCCCCAATCCCTATATTATGGTTACAATTTTTAATCGGCGCTCTTTGCTTCGCACTCGGGTTTTATATCTTCGGCGGCTTCGTCTTACACAGAGATCGTAAGAGAAATAAAGTACAAGCACGCTTCAGAAGATAAAACAAAGTTTTCACATATCATAAATAAAAAATGAGACCATTATATTAGGTCTCATTTTTTTATCGGTAATAAAGTTCTTGCTGTTTCAGGATAATCAGTAATAATCGCTGATATATTCATATCAAAATATTTACGCATAAGCGTTTCTTCATTTATCGTGTAAGGACGAACCTCCACACCACTTCCCATCGTTAATTCAGCGATAGCATCTTGAAGATAACGATAATTCGGATGTACTGCAGTAGCACCCATCTTTTTTGCATATGCCCATGGGCTATGCAAACCTTCACGATACAAAATAGCTGTTTGAATATCAGGAGCCATCATATGACATCGCTTCATACTGTAGTGATTAAAAGAAGAAAACACAATCCGATCCTCTAGACTAAACTTACGTACAAGTGTTATAACCTCTTCTTCTAAACCTCTGTATGGGATTTTATTATTTTTCAGTTCAATATTGAGTAGCAATTTCGTTTTTGCGAGCCATTCTAACACCTCTTCTAGAAGAGGTATTTTGCAAAAACCTACTTTGTCACCGAATTTATAACTCGCATCCAACTTACATAAATCCTCATATAAATAATTTCGAACCGCACCTTTTCCATTTGTTGTCCGATCCACCGTTTCATCATGAATAACGACAACTTTTCCATCTTTCGTGAATTGAACATCGAGTTCAATTCCATCTGCCCCGAAAGCCTCTGCTGCTTCAAATGAAATCATTGTATTTTCCGGATACGTTCCCGCCGCACCACGATGCGCAAATATAAGAGTCATCCTCACTCCCCCAATCTTATGCTATACTATACGAAAAAGGAGGTACTTCTATGAGACCATTACAAATTTCTCCAGACACTGCAGTCCGCCTATCAAAAGCGTTAGGTGTTCCACTTGAACAACTTATGCATATGCCACAGCATATTTTAATCCAAAAGTTAGTTGAATTAGAAAAACAAAATAAAGACGAAGAATAATATAGTCCTGTTTTGCAGGGCTTTTTATTATTATCTATTATATCATGGATGACTTCCCCGCTAAAATCCTTTAACAGATGTACTACGATGCGATTTAGCCTTTACTTCATCATTTAATAATGAATTATATATCTTCTTTTTTGTTACAAGTCATAAAGAAAGCAGAATATTTATTCACAAGTCACCATTGCCCCCTTAAAGCAAGGTAATAAAAAAACTAGAAGCCCTTCATATTATTTTTTATTGAATGTGCGGAGTATCCCCTGATTCGTATAGTTCTTTCGCTTTTTCCTCCCCGAATGTAGTTAAAATATAATGTTGCTCTTCTACCGCATCCATCGCTCTAGTGGCTTTACAAACATTACCCTCTTGAGCATCCGAGAAAAAATTGTGATCTTCTACAATTTTACTAAAATCTTTTTTCGCCCATCTATCAGCAATTGCTACAAGCTCATTTTTCTTCGCAAAACTACTCTTATTTATGATTTTTTTTAATTTTTCAGCGTTATTTTGAATCATTGGGATGGATCCCGATTTTCGTTCTGCCACTACTTTTTGATGAGTCATGTGATACATCGCTGTAATGACTTCGCTTTCAGTAGAATTTTCAGTAACATACACATCAACAAAGACTCCATCTACCTCTCTACCTACTATCGTTGGGTCTTCTTTTTTATCTATTTGAGCACTCACTTCTTTATCTACTGGATTATCGGCAAGCTCTAACATTCCAAATGTAACTGCAACAGCAAGAACTCCCATAGCTGCTACTATTCCTAGCCAAGTTAATATTTTGTTTTTCATTTTCCTTCTCCCTCTGTATACCTATTTAATTACCTTAAAAAACTCACTTATATGTAATATTACCAAAAACAGGTTTTATTTTCCATAATATCAAACAACCCTTTTTATCTACCCAAATAATTTTGATAAAATCGATATCACTTCTCCCTCTTTTTCTCAACAAAATAAAAAGACCAACGAATTCTAAAATTCATTGGTCATTAAATAAAAGTTTATTGGTTTTAAAATTGATATCGAGTATAAATTTCAAGAATTATTAAGCTCTACTAAAACTTAAATCCCTTACTACTTTTCCTCTCAGCTAGCCTTATGTTCAAGTCTCAGCTTATCCGCAACCATTGCGATGAACTCGGAATTCGTAGGTTTTGCTTTTGACATGGATACAGTATAACCAAATAAGGACGAAATAGAATCAATATTCCCACGGCTCCAAGCTACTTCAATTGCGTGACGGATTGCGCGCTCGACACGGCTTGCTGTTGTATTATATTTCTTTGCAATATCTGGATATAATACTTTCGTAATAGATCCCAGTAATTCGATATCATTGTACACCATAGAGATTGCTTCTCGTAAGTACATGTACCCTTTAATATGAGCGGGTACACCAATTTCATGAATGATACTTGTAATACTCGCATCTAAGTTTTTCGGTTTTCCATCGATTGTTGTTGCTGATCGGAAAGATGGTAATGGACGTTTAATAGTAGCACTTTCCTTACCACTAACTTGACGAATATGACTTGTTAAATTCTCCATATCAAATGGTTTTAATATGAAATATGATGCCCCTAAATCAACCGCTTTTTTCGTCACATCTTCTTGTCCGAATGCTGTCAACATAATAACGCTAGGTTGTCTTAACCTTTCAATATGTCGCATTTTCTCTAGCACAGCTAGACCATCTAAATGTGGCATAATAATGTCTAAAACGAGTATATCAGGCTGCTTTTCTTTCAATAAGTTTAAACATTCTTGACCATTGTAAGCAATTCCGATAACTTCCATATCATCTTGGGCAGCAACATAACTCTCTAGCATCGATACCAATTCTTTATTATCATCCACAAGACATACTTTAATTTTCTCCACAGTTTTTCCTCCCTTACCGAATCGATTCTTCCGACATGTGTAAGCTTCTAGGCTACATGAATTGTTCGACAATTGTGTGAAAATTCCCTTTAAAGTTTCTTACTTTCCGATAAAATCACAAAAAAATATGTTTATCGTTCATTTTTTTACTTTCGCAACACATTCCATCATAGAATTACAGCGAAACGTTCAACCCTTTGCTTATATCTTACAACAAAAAACAGCTCTTGCGGAGCTTTTACAAAATTTCAACGAATTTTTCAAAAGAAAAGCGAGCTAATATGTATTAGCTCGCTTTTTTCTCTTGATCATAAATATTAATTCCAGCCTCATGTAACATCCATTCAATATGAACACCGTATCCTGACGTTGGATCATTTACAAATACATGTGTAACCGCACCAATTACTTTCCCATTTTGTACAATCGGACTTCCACTCATTCCTTGTACAATACCACCTGTTTTTGCTAGTAAACGTTTATCTGTCACTTTTATAACCATACCTTTTGTAGCCGGGAACTTTTGTGGTACCGTACTAACAACTTCAATATCAAACGCTTCCACCTTATCTTGATCAATAACTGTTAATATTTTCGCTGGCCCTTCTTTTACTTGATGGGATAATGCGATAGGCATTGCTTTATCCATTATGCCGTTTGTCATATCTGTATTTAATTTCCCAAAAATACCATACGGGCTATTTATTGTAATATTACCAATCACTTCACGATCCGGTGAAAATCTTGCTAATTTTTCTCCCGGGTTCCCATGACTTCCTCTTTCAATAGACGTTACTGTCGAACGCATAATTTGTCCATCTTCTACTTGAATTGGCTTTTTTGTATCATTATCGGAAATCACATGACCAAGCGCTCCATATTTCATGGAATCTGGATGTACAAATGTCATCGTTCCGATACCAGCTGCTGAATCACGAATATACAGTCCAATTCGGTAAGAGGATTCACCATTGTCTTTTTGTGGTGTTAGCTTAGCACGAATATATTTTCCATCTCTTAATAAAACAAGATTAAGCGGTTCACCTGTTTCTCCACTATTATGAATAAATGGTGCTACATCACTCATTCTTTCAATTGTTTTACCATTGATTTCAGTAATCATATCTCCAATCTGTACACCAGCTGTTTCACCAGGAGATACTTTACCCTTTTCAGTTTGAATTAAATGATGGCCTACAACAAGTACACCTTTTGTGTTCAATTTTACACCAATCGATTGTCCACCTGGAATAACTTTAAAATCTTTTAATACTTTCACATTTACTTTTTTCACTGGAAAACCAGCAAGTTGAAACACCATATCAGCTTCACCATTTTGGTGAGAATTTACCATAAGTTCTTGTTCATTTGAACTTACAGTAAACACATTACGATTTGTAGATGCAGCCTTAAAAACTGGTAATGATGCTATTTCTGATTGTTGTCCTTCAAAAACAACAAGTTGCTTCGGAGATGAAATAAACGTTCGAAGCGGTTTAAAACATCCAATAAAAACTAGAGAAACAAGGAGACAAAGACCTATTATTTTTCGAAATCTTTCTAATTTCAATTTGTTCACTCTCCTCGCTCCTACCCCACATTCAGCCTCTTGGCTTCACTTTTTAATCTCTCCTTGCAGCGCTTTATTTATAACCGGAAGAATTAAGAAATCGTCATTTGAGAAAAAAAAGCTATCCATTACTGGATAGCCTCTGCTGTCTGTTTGAAATGATGCGCTTGCGTAAGTAACTCTTTCGCATGCTCTGTCGTTAAATCTGTAATTTCAACACCAGAAATCATTCGAGCAATTTCTGTTACTTTTTCATCCGTACTTAACACAGTAACCGATGTAATCGTACGATCATTCGCCACTTGTTTTCTAATAAATAAATGAGAGTCCGCCATTGAAGCTACTTGAGGTAAGTGCGTAATACAAAGTACTTGCGAGTTTACTGATACACGATAAATTTTTTCCGCAATAGCCTGTGCAACCCGACCACTCACACCCGTATCCACTTCATCAAAAATAACAGATGCAACACCTTGATGCTTAGAAAAAATGCTTTTTAAAGCTAAAATAATACGAGATAACTCTCCGCCAGAAGCGACCTTTGAAAGTGGCTTTAACGGTTCACCCGGATTCGTTGAAATATAAAATTCCACATGATCGTAGCCATCCGCCGTAAGTTTTACCGGTGTTCCTTCCACGAGAGGTTCTTCTACATTTCCTACCCTCTTCATAATTCTCACTTCAAATTTCGTTTTTTCCATATATAGTTCTTTTAATTCTTGATGAATAGCGCTTGTAAGATGATCTGCAAGCTCATGACGCATAGTACTTAACAACGTTGCTTCTTTTACAATAACACCTTCTAATTTCGTTAACTGCTTTCTCGTCGTTTCAATATGTACGTCTTTATTTTCAATCGTAAAAATTTCTTGTTCAATTTTATCAGCATACGCTAAAATCTCTTCTACAGTATTTCCATACTTTCTCTTTAACATACGGATTTCATTCAAACGTGTTTCAATTTCATCTAGACGTTTCGGATCGTATTCCATCATGTCTAATTTTTCTCTAAGCTGGTATGCAACTTCTTCTAATAAGTAATAACTATTCGCAATAGAATCATGATTTTCTTGATACGCTTCATCTAAGTGCGTAATACTCTCCATTTGTCCCATTGCATTTCTTACGTGATCCAATCCCTGTCCGTCTCCACTTAACGAACGATACGCATCTCCTAGTGCTTTATAAATCTTTTCAAAATTGGAGATTTTTAATCGTTCCTCAGTCAATTCATATTCTTCATCCATTTTTAAATCCGCCTTACGAATTTCTTCATGTTGGAATTGAATTAAATCTAGACGATGGGCCATTTGTTGTTCATTTTCACTTAAAGATTTCAGCTGTTTTTTTAACTTCTCATAGTCTGTATATACATTTTGATATATGCCCAATTGTTTAACAATGCGATTTCCATCAAAATGATCAAGCATAAACATATGACGCTCTTCATTCATTAAATCTTGTGTTTCATGCTGTCCATGAATATCAACTAGCGTTTTTCCAATCTCTTTTAATATGCTGAGTGTAACAAGTTTCCCATTTACTCGACAGACACTTTTTCCGTTCGCAGCGATGTCACGCTTCAAAATAATCATGCCATCTTCTATTTCTATATCTAACTCTTCTGCCTTTGCGATACATGGATGTTTGTCATCTTCTACATAGAATAAGCCTTCTATTTCAGCCTTTTCTGTTCCATATCGAACAAATTCTGCTGAACCACGGCCACCAACAAGCAAACTAATTGCATCAATAATAATGGATTTTCCAGCTCCTGTTTCACCACTTAAAACGGTTAAACCTTTTTGAAAAGAAATATTTAATGCCTCAATAATAGCAAAGTTTCTGATCGATAATTCCGATAACAATGCCCCATTCACCTCGTTATAAACTAATCCCCTATTAAGGGCTTTTCTCAGTATTCTTCATTCAAATAGTTATACTATATGTTTGTATGTATAAATTACTCTTCTAACCCGCTCCATTGTACCAAACATTCGTTTTACGGGTCAATCCACCTATTTTCTAACTTCATTCAAAAAAAATAATGTATTGTATTTGAAAATCCGTATTTTTCGCCAATAAAAATATCTTGTTTACTTTCCACTTTACAGAGGAAAGTAAACAAGATTTTTCTGTTAAAGCATATTTAAGAAACGATCAGAGACAACACCTGTATCTTCAGGTGTACGGCAAATAATTAAGCAAGTATCATCACCACAAATGGTTCCGACAATCTCATCCCACTCTAAATGATCAATGAGTGCCCCAAGTGAATGAGCGTTACCAGGCAATGTTTTTAGCACAAGCATATGTCCTGCCGTGTCTAATTTTACAAATGAATCCACTAGATTTCGTTTTAATTTTTGCAACGGATTAAATCGTTGATCTGCTGGCAAGCTATATTTATAGCGGCCATCATGTAATGGCACCTTCACTAAGTGCAGTTCTTTAATATCGCGCGATACTGTTGCTTGCGTTACATTAAACCCCACATTACGTAAAATATCAACTAGTTCATCTTGTGTTTCAATTTCTTTGTTAGCAATAATTTCCCTGATTTTAATATGGCGCTGACCTTTATTCATACATTTGCACCTCACACTATCTCTTACCATAGTTTAAACATTGGTATACTTCATTTATTTATGTTACCGTATAATCCATTACTTGTACACAATTGTTTTTACAATCATTATACGATTACAACAAAAAGAGGAACAACATATGTTATTCCCCTTTCCCTTTTTGTTTTAGAACATCATGTGCTTCTGTAACAACTTGCTCAATAGAAACCGGAGAATGATTTTCGCCATTCTCACGCTCACCGTGCCACTTTAGATGAATTAAAAATTCAATATTTCCATCCCCGCCTGTAATTGGTGAGAATGTTAAACCTTCGATATTATAGCCTTCCTTAAGAGCAAAATCGACAATCATTTCCACGACAGCTTCATGTACTTTTCTATCACGAACAATGCCTTTTTTCCCGACTTGTTCTCGTCCAGCTTCAAACTGAGGTTTAATCAATGCAGCTACATCACCATTTGGCATAAGCATTGTTTTTAAAACCGGCAATATAAGCCTTAATGATATAAATGAAACATCAATACTTGCAAACTGCGGTAAACCACGCTCTAAATCTGCCGGTGTCACGTAACGGAAGTTCGTTCGTTCCATCACAACAACACGCTCATCTTGACGCAATTTCCACGCAAGTTGATTATATCCTACATCTAATGCGTAGGATAACTTCGCCCCATTTTGAAGCGCACAGTCTGTAAAACCACCAGTTGATGAACCAATATCTATCATAACCTTATCTTGTAAATCAAGTTGAAATGTTTCTAATGCCTTTTCAAGCTTATAACCACCACGGCTTACATACGGCATGACTTGCCCTTTCACCGTAATCTCCGTATCTTGTGAGATTTTCTCCCCTGGCTTATCGAGTCTCATTTCATTCGCATATACAAGACCTGCCATAACAGCACGTTTAGCCTTCTCACGCGTTTCTATAAGCCCTCGCTCTACTAATAGTACATCTACTCTTTCTTTTTTTACGCTCATTTGTTACGCCCTTTTTTGTTTTGATGGAATCATTGTATGAATACGGTCTACAACAGCATCTGTTGTTAAACCAATTTCTTCTAACAGTTTTGTTACACTACCATGCTCTATGAAGCGATCAGGAATACCCATTCGTTCAATTAAAGCACTATGGTATCCGTTCTCAGAAGCAAATTCAACTACTCCCGTTCCAAAGCCACCGATTAAACAAGCCTCTTCAATCGTTAAAATCGGTATATTTTTCCCTAAAAGCTCATGTAAATATGCTTCGTCCATCGGCTTAATAAAGCGAGCATTCACTACTTTCACTGATATTCCAGCTTGTTCAAGACGCTCAGCTGCTTCCATTGCCATCGGGATTGTCGTACCAAACGTTAAAATTGCTGCTTGTGTGCCTTCTTTTAACGTTTCCCATGTACCGATTGGAATCGCCTTTAATTCTTCATCCATTTGAACGCCAAGTCCATTTCCGCGTGCATAACGTAAAGCAATCGGTCCATCTTCGTATTGCATCGCTGTATATACTAAATGTTGACCTTCATTTTCATCTTTCGGCATCATAAGCACCATATTCGGCAAGTGACGTAAAAACGCGATGTCAAATACACCTTGATGCGTTTCACCGTCTGCTCCTACTAATCCAGAGCGATCTATTCCAATAAAAACGTTTAAATTCTGGCGACAAATATCATGAACAACTTGGTCATATGCTCTTTGTAAAAATGTTGAATAAATTGCTAAGAACGGCTTCATCCCTTGTGTTGCCATACCAGCTGCCATTGTTGTAGCATGCTGCTCTGCAATACCTACATCAATCATGCGATCCGGAAATTCTTTTTGGAATTTCTCAAGTTTCGATCCAACAGGCATTGCAGGCGTAATTGCAACGATACGTTCATCCGTTCTCGCTAGCTTAAGCACTGTTTCACTAACAACAGCACTCCATGCTGGTGCAACTTCTTTCGGTTTAACGAAGTCACCTGACTCAATTTTATACGATCCTGTTCCATGCCAAGTTCCAATAACGTCACTTTCAGCTGGTTTATAACCTTTTCCTTTTTTCGTAATAACATGAACAAGTACTGGGCCTTTTGTTTTCTTTGCATATTGCAACGTTTCGAATAACTTTTCATAATCATGCCCATCGACCGGACCTAAATATGTAAAGCCTAATTCTTCAAAAAAGACGCCTGATACTAGTAAATATTTTAGACTATCTTTTATTTTCTCTGCTGTCGCAGCAACTTTCCCGCCGACTGCTGGGATTTTCTTCAATATATACTCTAGTTCATCTTTTACCCAATGGTACTTCCCTGCGGTACGTAAACGACCAAGTACATTATGAAGTGCACCGACGTTTGGTGCAATTGACATTTCATTGTCATTCAAAATAACAATCATGTCCGTTTTTTCATGCCCAATGTGGTTCAATGCCTCTAAAGCCATTCCGCCTGTTAATGCACCATCGCCAATGATTGGTATAACGTATTCTTCCGTTTTCTTTAAATCACGTGCTAGAGCCATTCCCATTGCAGCAGATAACGACGTTGAACTATGACCAGTTTCCCAAACATCATGCTCACTCTCACAGCGTTTTGGAAAACCACATAGACCTTGGTATTGCCTTAATGTGCCGAATTCTTTCGCACGCCCTGTTAAAATTTTATGTACATAGGATTGATGTCCTACGTCCCATAAAAACTTATCTTTCGGACTATCAAATAATTTATGCAGAGCAATTGTGAGTTCTACTACACCTAAATTAGGTGCAATATGTCCACCTGTTTGAGAGAGCTCTTCAATTAAAAACTTACGAATATCCTCACTCAACCCCTCTAGTTCACTGATAGACATATCTTTCAAAAAACTAGGGTTTTGAATTTGCGTTAGATCCACATGGATCACTCACTTTCATTTCATAATCTGTCAACATGTCAAATATTATAAGAAACATTTACACAACACAAGAAATTATCTTTTCTATTCTTTTTATCTTGTCCTGCTTTCAGAAAACACTTCCATTTTTTCACTTATCATATTATACATCATATTTCTTTACGTGATGAAAAAAATAGCCGCTAACACGAAGTGATAACGGCAATGTAATCTACATATATTTTTGCCAATAACAAGAAAAGAAAAACCTTTTCCTACATTTATATCATAAAATGATGAATGACTCAACAAATGGAAACGCTGTTATATTAGTTATTACGTTTTGCGATTAAATCACAAATAGATAGTAAATATTCATCTTGTAATTGTAAGGAGCTAATAGAATCTTTTGCTTTTGCAATTTTCTCCTCTAAAATAGATTTTGCTCTATCTACAGTAAATAACGTCGTATATGTGCTCTTCTCGTTGGAAGCATCACTACCAATCGGTTTTCCAATCTCTTCTTCTGTTCCTTCTACATCCAAAATATCATCTCTAATTTGGAAAGCTAGACCGATATATTTCGCAAATGCAAGTAACTTCTCTTCTTGCTCTTCTGTAGCATCAGAAAGTATCGCGCCTGCAAGTACAGCAAACTCAAGCAGTTTACCTGTCTTATGATTATGAATGTACTCTAATTCATTAATTGTAAGTCGTTTTCCTTCAGCTTCCATATCTGCCACTTGTCCAGCAACCATTCCTTCAGGTCCTGCTGCTTTCGCAAGCTCAAGTACAAGTCTTACTTTTTTTTCAGCAGAGATTTCTTTTTGCTCATATGCCATAATAACTTGAAAAGCATATGTCAACAAACCATCTCCCGCTAAAACTGCCATTGCTTCACCAAATACTTTATGATTTGTAGGCTTTCCTCGTCTTAGATCATCATCATCCATACAAGGTAAATCATCATGAATTAACGAATATGTATGAATCATTTCAAGGGCACAAGCTGCACCCACTCCAAGATTTCTTTCTTTCCCAAACGCTTGTAACGTTGCAAATAAAAGTAACGGGCGGAGACGTTTCCCACCCGCTTCCAAAGAATATGCCATCGCTTCACGAAGCACATTTGGACATTGTAATTCATTTGCATAGCTTACAAGCTTTTCTTCTACGAAAGTTTTACTCTCTTTCAAAAAAGCATCAAAAGCTATATGTGTCACTATGCTTCATCTCCTAAAGCAGTAAACGGTTTAAGCTCTCCATCTTCCCCAAGGATAACTGCCATTTGTTCTTGTACATCTTTCAATTTCTCATCACAAAGCTTAGATAATTCCATGCCTTCCTTAAAATAAGAAATTGCTTCCTCTAAAGGTACATCACCTTGTTCAAGCTTAGAAACGAGATGCTCAAGCTGCGAAATTGCTTCTTCAAAGCTTAACTTATTTTCCATTATTCAATTCACGCTCCTCTATGCTTGATACACTACAATCTAGTATTCCATCTTGTAATTGAACCGAAACAGCATCTCCAAGGCTAACATCTTTCACGCTTTTTAATACTTGTTTCTCTTCATCGTATACAAGCCCATACCCTCTCATCATTACTTTAAGCGGGCTTAATACCTCAAGCTTTTGAGCCGCTCTCACAAATACGAATTCCTTCGTTTGAAGTAATGTTTGCATTTCACGTTGCAACTGCTTTTGCAACGTTTCAATTGCCGTTTTCGTTTGTATAATTTTTTGAGATGGGTGGTGCTTTTCTAAATAAAATGAAAGTTGCTTTAATTGATTTACTTTTTTATCTATATAACGCTCTTTCGCTAAAACAAGTTGTTCAAGAGCCCTGTCTAACTGCTCTTCTTTTTGCTCGTACACTTGCCTTGGATAACGGAACGCATAAGATTTTTGTAACACTTGCAGTTTTTCTTCTTTTTTATGTACTCTCTCTCTCATTGCTCTTTGCAATCTCAGAGTTCTTTGTAATACCTTTTCTTGTAACTCTATAGTATTAGGTACCGCCAACTCAGCTGCTGCAGTCGGTGTTGGTGCACGTAAATCCGCGACAAAATCTGCGATTGTAAAATCTGTTTCATGGCCTACAGCCGAAATAATCGGAATCTCACTTGTGAAAATTTCTCTTGCAACTACTTCCTCATTAAAGGCCCATAATTCTTCAATAGAGCCTCCACCACGCCCAACAATTAAAACATCAATATCTCCCATTTCATTCGCTGTACGAATTGCTTGTACAATCGAGGGAGCTGCTGACTCCCCTTGTACAAGTACAGGAAACACAATAACATTTCCAATTGGATAACGACGTTTAATTGTTGTTATAATATCGCGAATTGCTGCTCCTGTTGGCGACGTGATTACACCTATTGTTTTAGCATACGGAGGAATTATTTTTTTATAAACTTGAGAAAACAAGCCCTCTTCCTCTAAACGAACTTTTAATTGCTCATAAGCTAAATGCAAGTTTCCAATTCCGTCAGGCTGCATGTCTTGAATATAAATTTGATAAGAACCACTCGCCTCATAAACAGAAATCTTTCCTTTTACAAGTACTTTCATTCCATTTTCCGGTCTGAATTTAATGTTACGATTATGACCCGCAAACATAACCGCTGCAATTCTTGCATTTTCATCTTTCAATGTAAAATACATATGACCACGACTATGATATTTAAAGTTGGAAATTTCTCCTTTTAACCAAACAGACTGTAAATGCGGATCATACTCTATTTTTGTTTTAATATAGCGTGTTAACGCTGTAACGGTTAAATATTGTTTCTCCATTTCTCTCTCCTCATAGCCGATTCAAATTATTGACAAACAACACCTGCACGCTTTGCAGACTCCACAGTGTTGTGAAGAAGCATTGTAATAGTCATTGGGCCGACTCCTTTTGGCACAGGCGTAATGTAACCTGCAACGTCTAATACATTGTCAAAATCAACATCACCACAAAGTTTGCCTGTTTCTAAACGGTTAACACCAACATCAATTACAACCGCACCCTCTTTAATATAGTCAGCTGTTACCATTTTCGGTCGTCCAACGGCTACGATTAAAATATCAGCTAACTTCGATAATTCTTTTATATTTTGCGTCTTAGAATGACAATATGTGACAGTTGCATTTTCATTTAAAAACAGTTGCCCCACTGGTTTACCAACAATATTACTTCTTCCAATTACAACAACATGCTTTCCAGAAATATCAAGATTCGTTTCTTTTACTAATTCTAAAATGCCATGCGGTGTACATGGAAGGAATGTGTCTTGTCCCGTCATCATACGTCCTACGCTGATTGGGTGAAATCCATCTACATCCTTTTCCGGTGAAATTCTTTCAATGATAGCTTTTTCTTCAATGTGTTTTGGTAAAGGTAATTGTACCAATATGCCATTAATGCGGTCGTCTCCATTTAAGCGATCGATTTCAGCAAGCAAACGCTCCTCAGTAATCGTTTCAGGAAGTTCAATTAGCTCTGAATAGATTCCTACGTGCTCACAACCTTTTTCTTTTCCTTTTACATAAGAACGCGATGCTGGATCTTCTCCAACTAAAATAACTGCTAATCCTGGTACAATCCCTTGCTCTTTTAACTTCACAACTTTTTCTTTTAATTGTGCTCGTTTTTTCTCCGCAACTTCATTTCCTTTGATGATTACTGCTACCATTTTAAGTTTCCCCCTTAAAGAAATTACAGTGTATCTTTTATATTAGATAAAACGCCGTTAATAAAACGACGAGATTCCTCATCCCCAAATGTTTTTGCGATTTCAATTGCTTCGTTAATTGTTACATTGTGCGGAATTTCTTCCATGTATCTCATCTCACACACAGCTACACGTAAAATACTGCGATCAACAATACTAATACGCTCAAGCTTCCACTTTTTTAAATTTTGACGAATTGCTGCGTCAATCTCTTCTTTGTTGTCTACAAATCCTACAACAAGTGATTCTAGAAACTCATTTGTTTCTTCGCCTTCATCTAGCGTATTTTCCACCGCTACTTTCGGTTCTAATTCACCTGTAATATCCATTTGGTATAATGCTTGCATTGCTCTTTCTCTAGCCGTCCTACGTTTCATTGTAACTCTCCTTTATACTTCAAGTCTTTCCTTATGTTTTGTTATATTATTATAATTTATAAGCCGTCAATTCACTTACTCTTGCAGTTTTCATTGATTTTCCAACCTTATAATACAATGATAATAACACAATTTATCGTTTCACACACGGGGTACAAGGCTGAAAAATAATAAAAAGATTAACTTCAAGTTCCATATCTTATCACAATGTACGTTTTTTGGAAAAATGAAACATACCGTTTTATTTTTCTTTTTTTTTGAAATAGTATAATAATTAGAGGGTTTTAATTTGTGAAGAAATGAAACGATAAAAAAGATGCCTATTTTACTAGGCACCTTTTTCCACTCTTACACTGGTTCGATTTCTGTTTTTTGTGTTTCGAATGTTACGCCAACGATGTGAACGTTCACTTCTTTTGGCTCAAGTCCTGTCATTGTAAAGAGTGCTTGGCGAATATTGTCTTGAATTTTTTGTGCAACAACCGGAATTGCTACACCAAAATACATCACAACATAAAGGTCAACAATAATATCTTCGTTTGCTAATTCAACCTTTACACCTTTACCATGATTTTTCTTACCTAACTTCTCAACAACATCTGTAGCAAAATTACCACGCATTGCCGCTACACCTTCTACTTCAGCAGCTGCAATACCTGCAATTACTTCGATTACTTCTGGTGCAATTTCTACTTTTCCAAGAGTTGTATCTTGACCCATATCTAACATATGTTCAGCCATGAAAAAAACCTCCTTTAATGTATCACTGCGTCACAAGTTCATGCTCTTCCAAAAATTTCGTGTTAAACTCACCTTTTACAAAATCAGGATGCTCTAGCAATTGCAAATGGAACGGGATTGTTGTATGTACGCCTTCAATGACAAACTCACTGAGCGCTCGCTTCATTTTTGCAATTGCCTCTTCACGTGTTTTTCCGTGAACAATTAATTTAGCAACCATCGAATCATAGAAAGGTGGTATTGAATATCCCGGATATACAGCTGAATCGACGCGAATACCAAATCCGCCTGGTGGTAAGTACATTTCTACTTTACCTGGAGATGGCATAAATTTTTTGGCAGGGTTTTCCGCATTAATTCGACATTCCATTGCCCAACCATTAAATTGTACTTCTTCTTGCTGTAACGATAACTTTTCTCCAGAAGCAACAAGAATTTGTTCTTTAATTAAATCCATCCCTGTTACCATTTCAGTAACTGGATGTTCAACTTGGATTCTCGTATTCATCTCCATGAAATAAAAGCTTTTCGTTTTATATTCATAAATAAACTCAACCGTACCAGCACCTGTATAATCAACCGCTACCGCCGCTTTAACTGCTGCCTCACCCATTTGCTTGCGAATATTCTCATCAAGTGCAGGTGATGGACTTTCTTCTAATAGTTTTTGCAGACGGCGCTGAATTGTACAATCACGCTCTCCTAAATGAATGGCATTTCCATGTGTATCTGCCATTATTTGAATCTCAACATGGCGGAAATCTTCAACGTACTTCTCCAAGTATACACCAGGGTTCCCAAAAGCGGTACTGGCTTCTTGCTGTGTAATTTGAATTCCTTTTACAAGCTCTTCTTCATGGCGCGCAACACGAATACCTTTTCCGCCGCCACCTGCAGTCGCTTTAATGATAACTGGATATCCAAGTTGATTAGCAAGCTCGATCGCTTCTTCGGTATTTTTAATAATCCCTTGTGAACCTGGTACAATCGGAACCCCTGCTTCTTTCATTGTATCACGTGCAACGTCTTTTGTGCCCATCTTTGAAATGGCTTCTGGGCTTGGACCGATAAAAATCAAGTTACACTCACGGCATAATTCTGCAAAATCTGCATTCTCTGCTAAAAATCCATATCCCGGATGAATTGCATCACAACCTGTTAATTTCGCAACACTAATAATGTTCGTCAAATTTAAATAGCTTTCTTTTGAAATCGTTGGTCCAACACAATACGCTTCATCTGCAATTTGCACATGAAGTGACTCTTTGTCTGCTTCTGAATAAATTGCAACTGTTTCAATATCCATTTCTTTACAAGCACGAATAATTCGTACAGCAATTTCCCCACGATTGGCTATTAATACTTTTTTTATCATCACAAAGACTCCCTTATTACGCTTTTACAAGAAATAGCGGTTGTCCATACTCAACAAGCTGTCCATTATTAACAAGAATTTCAACAATTTCGCCCTCTACATCTGCGTCAATTTCGTTAAATAATTTCATAGCCTCAACAATACATACGATAGAATCTTTCGATACTCTGTCCCCAACACTTACATATTGAGGTGTATCAGGCGAAGAAGAGGAATAAAATGTCCCTACCATCGGTGATGTGATTTTATGTAGGTTTTCATTTTGAACAGCTGTCTTCTCTTCTTGTTTTGGCGCTTCTACTTGCGCTGCCGCTACTGTTGTTTCTACTTCAACAGATGCTGCTGGTTGTACTACCTGTTTCGTTACCGGTGCTTGCACAGCAACAACTTCATTACCACGTTTTTTCATTTTGATTGCTGTACCGTCTTTTTTGTATTCAAATTCATCAATATTAGAGCTATCAATTAATTTAATTAATTCACGAACTTCTTGAATTTTAAACATGTAAAATCCACTCCCATACTCTTGTTTGTCCCGTTTTTACAGATTGGCATCAAACTGATTTACTGTAAAAATACGATGTATTCTATTAGAAAATTTATTCCTATGACATTTACTAATAGAAATATTTACTATTCCCATCTTACGCTAAATTTTTTAAACATTCCAATTTATATTTCTTTATTATAAATCGAAACTCCTGTAAAAATATTATTCCACCAAAAAATTATTACCTAGTAATAATACCAAGTTTCACACAAAATTGGCAAGACCACTTCCTAAAAAACATTCTTTACTTTTTCAAAACTGCAAAGTGTAAAAACGTAATTCCCTCAGAATTCTTCATTTTATCTACGGTAAAAAAACATATTTTTACCAAATATTATTTTTTTGTTTACGCGCCGTTCATTCTTCCTTCATAAAAGAATAGTATGTTCAAAGTGTAGCAAATTTATTGTAGTGAGGTGCGGACATATGATATGGCTCATCCTGTTCTTGCCTGCCGTAGTGATTTGGACATTGGTCCTCTTCATTCACGTCAAATCTGGAAAAACTAATCACCATCATCACGAACCATTAATCTTTTACTCACAGCGTATTTCCCCGTTTCCAATTGAAAATACTAAATACAACTGCAAAGATGAAATAGAAAAAAGCTATCGAAAACGATAGCTTTTTTCTATTATTCTTTTATCTAATTTGAAGCAGCAACACCTATTATAATTTCAATTTATTTTACTGATGGATCAAATTTCACACCTACATCTTTTGGACCACCTTCACTTCTTACAAGCTGAATAATTTTATTCGCTTCTTTTTGTGAATGCTTTGCCGATTTAACTGTTACTTTAATGTCCGTTCCATCAGCTCTTACAAGAGCATCTTTATATCCACCTTGAGATTTAATCACTGTCTCAAGTAATTGTTGCTTCGTTTCCATCGTAGTGATGGCATCAAGATTATCTTTCGCTTTACTCTTTTCTTCTGCTGAAGATTTTGATGACTTCATTACATTTTGTAACTTTTCTTTCTCTACACTACGCTGATCTTCCATTTGCATACGTAGCGCTGTAAAATTCTCATCGCTTGATTGAACTGTTACGCTAGCCTCTTTTTTACTTGTTTCTTTTTTGTCATTCTCTTTTTTGTCTGTTTCTTTATTTGTAGTTTCCTTGCTTGTATTTTCTTTTGTTGTCTCTTTATTTGTAGTTTCTTTCGTTGTTTCTTTTGTAACTGCTTTATCAACACCTTGCTTTTCTTGTCCCATCTTTTCACCCGTTGCCGGTGCTGCTGTATTCATTTTATCAGGAGTTGTTACGTAATAAACAGATAGTACAACCACTAAACTTAACATCGTTAATAGCCAAACCGTTTGTTTTTTTAACACTTTATTTCCTCCCTATCAATTTTTCGGTGATACTGAAACGCGATGAGCTGGTACATCTAATAATCGCGTCACAGCTTCTTTTACCATTGCTTTTATTTGTATATTATCCACTCCCTTTGCTACGACCAGAACACCTCGTACTTTCGGTTTCTCTGTTCGCAAAACAATTGGAGTTTCTTTATCACCTTCACGTATAATGACTGTCTTTTCATCAAGAGACTCGTCTTCTACTTCCCTTTTCCCGCCTGCTTTATCAGTTTCACCTGTCGTTTGTGAACGTTTTACTGTATTTTTCTCGAGTATTTTTTCTTCAGATGAATCTAAGTTCACTTTAATAGTTACATCTTTTACTCCGGCTATCTCTTCTAAAGAAGTTTTCAATTCTTGTTCATACGCTTTTTCGTATTTTTCTACATTTGACATATTATCATTGTTTTTTTGACCGAAAGTTGGTACATCTTTATCTTGGCTTTGACTTGTCTTTTCTTTAAACACAGGCACTTCTTCTTTTTTAGGTGATAAGAAATTACTAGAAAACATAAGCGCAATCCCAAGTATGAGTAGGACAAGCAAAAACTTAGGTGTTACCTTTTTCCCCTTCTCATTACTTTCTTTTCCATCCCCATTTAATAGGTTTCGAAAAAATGAGAACCTCGAATTTTTATCTTTATTGTCCATTTACGCTACCTGTCCTCCCTTCCATCTGAACTTGGATTTGTTTATCCTCTAGTTGCCACCTGCTTGAAAAGAAATCTTTCATTTCTACATTCGTTTCTTCTATTTTTTTTGGAGGTTCTTTCATATTAATTTCAATGGGCTTTACTGTTTCGATTGCATCATTTTTACTACGTTCTTTTTCTTTCAACATCACAACAACAGATTGAATATCTTTCGCTGACTTTACTTCTTCTGCATGTTCCACTGCGACTATTTGTATTTCAGAGACTGTCATACCATACTTTTTCTCAAACTCTTTTCCTACGTCTTTTTTCATTTTGGTAGCCATCTCTTCTAAACTATATGCACGTGTTAGAGCTTGTATTTCTTTTTTCTTCGAATCTATCGAATTTTTTACAGATCCATCTGCTACGTACTTTTCTTCATTGAAATTTGCGATAACTTCATTTACATCTGTTTGTAACAACTTAAATAGAGGCGTTAAAATTAATACGACTAACAATAGACTTACAACGAATTTAACGTACTTTTGCAAATTTGAATTTGGAAGAATAAGATGAAGCATTGTCGCTAAGAGTAAAAAAACGATAATATTTCTAATCCACTCTGTAACAAATTGCATACTCTTCACCTCCTACCGCATCATGAGAGTAATGTTCCCGGCAGCAATAATAATTGTGATACTTAAAAAGAACATAAATGATACGATAGCTAAGCAAGCAAATACGTAAATGATACTTCGTCCAATGATATCTAAACATTGAATAATTGCTCCTCCGCCTACTGGTTGCAATACTGCTGCTGCGAATTTATAAATAAACGCGATACAAAAAATTTGAATCGCTGGGAAAGCGACAATTAAGCATAAAATAACGAGCCCGATAATTCCTACTGTGTTTTTTAATAATCCAGATGCACTAATAACAGTATCCGCCGCCTCAGTAAACATCCTTCCTACTACAGGAATGAAGTTTCCTGTTACAAATTTAGCCGTTTTCACAGCTATACCATCAGCAACGGCTGAAGCCGTTCCCTGTACAGATAATACGCCTAAAAAAACCGTCAAAAAGATACCAATAATCCCAACACTAACGTTTTGCAAAAGCTTGGACAATTTCGTAACTTTATATTGATCACTCATCGTGCTTACAATACTTAATATAGTTGCAAGTAATAAAAGTGGTAGAACGATATAGTTCATAAGAAGCCCACTCGTATTCATTAAGAAAATGATGATTGGATGAAAAAATGATACAGAAACAACACCGCCGCCTGTTGCTACGAGTGCAAGTAAAATTGGTAATAACGCTAGTATAAAATCTACCATTGTTTGTATCGTCTCTCTTGCATATGTCATAACGACATAAAAACTATTTAAAGCGAAAATAATAAGTACCATGTATACGACTGCATCAGCGATTTTACTCACGCTACTCTTTGAAAAAGCAGATTGTAACGATTGCAACAATGCACTGAAAATCGTGAGCATAATGAGCGTTCCAAGTAACTTTCCATTTGCAACAAGCTCATGAAATAAATATTTTAGTAGACCTATCATCCACTCTTTTATGGAGAACTCTTTTTCTCCCTTTACAAACTCCATAAAGCTTCCTTTTTGACTCTCTGGTAAATAGCCTCCATACTTTGTAACAAGCCCGTCCCAAAATTGCTTCACATCTTCAATTCCGAGCTTATCCAATTGTTGATCAACGACGTTTGTTTCTATAGGAGAAGCTTGTACAACAATCGGTAAAGAAAAGAAAAGGAAGCAAGCAAATAATAGCTTAGCTCCAAACTTCCTCAACATTCACTCCCCCTTATCCCGTAGGTAAAAAACCGAGAATTGTTTCAATTACAACCGTCAAAATAGGAATTGCCATGACGAGAATTAAGATTTTCCCAGCTAATTCAATTTTCGAAGCGATTGCACCTTGACCAGCATCCTTTGTAATTTGCGCACCAAACTCAGCGATATAAGCAATCCCTATAATTTTCAATAACGTTTCTACATATACGTTGCTAACCTTCGCTTCACTCGCCACTCTCTCAATCATTTGTAAAATAGAATGAATTTGATCGATTAAGAGAAGAAACATCATGCTACCAATGAACACAATAAATAACGATGTAATACTAGACTTATGCTGATTTAAAACAGCAGCTAAAAATGTAGCAACGAGGCCTAATCCGACAATTTGTATAATTTCGATTCGAACCGCCTCCTTTACTGGAAGAGAAAGACACTTTTAATCTTGTCGAATAGAGTATTAATTAAAAATGCAACATGAAACAAAATAACGACAAAACCGACAAGGATAACCCAATTTGCAATATCCTCTCGCTTTAATTCTTTTAGTACAGTATGAATGAAAGCTAAAACAATGCCGATTCCGGCGATTTGAAATATTAATCCAACATCAATGGACATCGCCTTTCTCCCCCCTATAGCAGTAAAATTACGATAAGTAGCCCTGCTAGTACCCCTAAACTCTTTATCATTTTTTCATATTGTAGTTGTAATGCTTTCGCTTCTCCTTCTTCTCTCTCCAAATGTGTAATACATAAGCGAATATGTTTTTGCTGTGATTCACGATCATGTTGTCCAAGTGTTTCACCAAATTGTTGTAAGATTTCATACTCGGTTTGTTTAAACGCCGTTAACGTCCAGTTCTCCTTCAAACTATCAATCCAAGCTTCTCTAACTGTTTGCTCCCCGTCCTCTAGCCGTTTCGAAAAGCTTTGAAATATCCAATTTAACGGCTTCGGCATTTGTTTGACTAAACGCTCTGCAGCCTCAGATAACGGCGTGTGTCCATACATAATTTCAGCTTCTAATGATTGCAATGCTGCCTTCAATAACCTAAGTTGCCGCGGTCTCTCACTGTACCTTTTAGCGTATGAAAATCCGAAAAAAGTGCTAACAGCAACTATTAATACCGCACCAAATATTTTCACCATACGCCTTGAGCCTTTCTATGAGGTAATACTGATTTTCCATATTTATCTTTCACTTGCATAACCGTTCCTGGCCCTCTCGCTTTTGACAATTCCACAAACCGATCAAATACACCAAGTTCCAGCACCGCCTGTAACGATGGACGTTTCACAACATCATCATAAGAAAATCCATGTGCACTTATAAAAAGCTGAACGCCGGCATGCACCGCCTCCATAATTGCTTCACTATCTTCTTTACGTCCAATTTCATCTACGATTAATATGTCTGGGCTCATAGAACGGATCATCATCATCATTCCTTCAGCTTTTGGACAAGCGTCTAATACATCTACTCGCGTGCCAAAGTCATATTGCGGGATTCCTTTCACACAGCCCGCAATTTCTGATCGTTCATCAACAATTCCCACTTTACATGAAGGGATTTTCGAAGCACTTACACCTTGACTCATACAGCGTGCTACATCTCTTAAAAGTGTTGTTTTCCCCGTTTGCGGTGGCCCAATTACCATCGTGTTTAACCATCGCGATTCATAAAGATATGGCAGAAGCGGCTCAGCAATCCCTATTTTTTGACGGGCAATACGAATATTAAAAGAAGAGACATCCCGAATCATTTTCACTGCACTTTTTTCTGTAATGACTTTTCCTGCTAGGCCAATTCTATGTCCTCCTCGTAGTGTCACATATCCACGTTTCAATTCCTCTTCCATCGTATAAATTGAGAATTGACTTAATTTATTCAATAAATGGATTGCATCTTCCGCTGTAGCGATATAGTCATAGAAAAACACTTCTCCATGTGCGATACACTCTAGTGGCCTTCCAATTCGAACGCGAATTTCCTCTAGAGTATCGTATTGCTTACAACCTTCAACTAACTGTTTCATCGTTTTCGGTAAAACTTCTAATACTTCTTTCATAAGCTTCTCCCCACTATACTCGACTTACTATTTCAACAACGCGATAAAAATGCAGCCAATTCCAAGTGCTAGAAAAAAGAGTTTCAAGAAAGAAATCTCACTTGCTACACTCGCTATGCCAATTGTCATTGTTAAAATTAATACGGTCGGTCCAACAAACGCCAACATACCATTTATAAACAATGCTTTCTTCGCATCATTCACGTAAAGCATAAGCAAAGCGGCGAATATTTCCGCGCTTCCTGAAAACAACCGAAGTAACCCCATAACAAGCACGGATGTTTCCATTGCCGCTAGCCACTGTTTCATTCTCCCACCTTCTCCCATAACAGTTACTACTTCCTTCTTCTGAAAAAGAATATATTTGTACAACCATATGCAGAGGTTGTCTATTTCAGAAGTAAAAACATAATTTTTCTCTATCGACTTAATGTAAAACTGAATATTCTAATTATTTTATGGTATATTTAATAGAAAAGGAGCATAGATGATGAAGCAAGTTACTTTATTACCACTCGATTTACGATATGCAAATGTGCTTTTTGAGCTATCAAGCAATCCACATGTAAAAAATGCATTAGGGCTAAAAGTAGAATCAGTGGAAGATACAAAAACATTCATTCTTTTTGCAATTGAAGAGGAACGAAAAAAGCACTCCTTATCAAGAGTGATTGTAAGTGAGGAAAATGAAATAATTGGCCTCACGACACTTAAACATATTAATTACGAGCAAAAGCACTCACATATTGGAAGTTGGCTCGGCTATCAATATTGGGGAAGAGGATATAACGAATCTGCTAAAAAAGAGATCTTTAAAATCGCTTTTTTAGACTTGCAACTTACATACGTATTTGCCGGTGCTAAAACGAATAACATTCGCTCTTTAAAAGCACAAGAGAAACTACCTTACATTTCATTACATGTGGAAAAACAATTTCCAGACATACACGCTGCTTTGGAGAAAGAAGTAAAATCACCTTGCGTACTGCATGTTGTATCATGCGAAAAATTTTCAAATTGGTTGGAAGTACAAAATGAGGGGGGAAAATATGAAAGGATTGAAAATTAGTTTAACAATTGTAGTAAAATTAGCTATTATTTATCTTTTTTCAAAAATGGTCGGCTGGTCATTTATGGAGAGCTTTTTCCTTGGCAGTCTAGCAATATTTGCAATTACGTGGTTAATTATTATGAGTACCTTTAGAAATAACAATATGGATCATGCAACGAATAAAACTTTTACCGGTATTGAAACTGGTGAAATACGCCCGTTTCAAATTGTTTTGACTCCATATATTATGGGTACCCTTTCACTCGTCACAGTTAGTTTTGCTATAACTGCAATTTACTATCTGCCCTATTTCCTATAAAAAAAGCACTCGTGATAATCACGAGTGCTTTTCTACTATGCACGAGAAACGTATTTACCTTCACCAGTGTTGATGATAAGCATTTCGCCTTCGTTAATGAAGATTGGTACTTGTACAACAAGACCAGTTTCTAATTTAGCTGGTTTTGTTACGTTAGAAGCTGTGTCACCTTTAATACCAGGCTCTGTTTCTGCAACTTTTAATTCAACTGTGTTCGGAAGTTCAACACCAAGTATTTCATCTTGGTATGTCATAATAGATACTCCCATGTTTTCTTTTAAGAATTTTAATTCGCGCTCGATTTGGTTTTCACCAAGTTCGATTTGCTCATAAGTTTCGTTATCCATAAATACGTGAGACTCACCGCTCGCGTATAAGTATTGCATACGACGGTTTTCGATGTGTGCTTTTTCTACTTTTTCACCTGCACGGAATGTTTTCTCTTGAACAGATCCTGTGCGAAGGTTACGTAGTTTAGAGCGAACGAATGCAGCACCTTTACCTGGCTTTACGTGTTGGAAATCCATTACTTGCCAAAGGGCATTGTCCACTGAAATTGTTAAACCTGTACGAAAATCGTTTACTGAAATCATGTAAAAAAATCCTCCTGTGTATTACAAAATAATAAGTTCTTTTGGTGATTTCGTTATTACTTCATTACCTTCACTTGTTACAATGATATCATCTTCAATACGTACCCCGCCAACACCTGGAATATAAATACCTGGTTCTACTGTTACAGCCATACCTGGTTCAAGTACTGTATCAGAACGGAACGCTAAACCTGGTGCTTCATGGATTTCAAGACCGATTCCATGACCAGTAGAGTGTCCGAAGTATTCACCATATCCTTTTTCCGTTATGTAATCACGCGTTAATGCATCAGCCTCACGACCCGTTAAACCAGCTTTAATACCGTTCACACCACGTAGTTGTGCTTCTAAAACAATATTATAAATTTCTTTTAATTTATCAGATGGTTCACCGACTGCAATCGTACGAGTAATATCAGAGCAATATCCTTTGTAATAAGCGCCGAAGTCTAATGTAACGAAATCTCCTTTTTCTATCACTTTTTCAGATGCCACGCCGTGCGGTAATGCCGAACGAAGACCTGAAGCAACGATAATATCAAACGAAGAAGATGTTGCTCCTTGTTTTCTCATGAAAAATTCAAGTTCATTTGACACTTCAATTTCAGATACTCCCGGGCGAATGAATGATAGAATATGCTCAAAGGCAGCATCTGCAATCTGTGCAGCTTCCTTTAATATCTTAATCTCTGAATCAGTCTTTATCAAGCGTAACTTTTCTACAAGCCCAGAAGTTGGGATGAATTCAGCTTCGATCGCTTCATTATGCGTTACGTAAGAGCTATATGTAAGAGTATCTTGCTCAAATCCTAGCTTTTGAATTCCAAGTTCTTTAACTTGTTTCGCAACTTCATCAAGAATTAATCCTGCATGCTGCACTATTTCGTATCCAACCGCTTGCTTACTAGCTTGCTCTACATAACGGAAATCTGTAATAAATAGAGCACGCTCTTTTGAAATTAGTACAACACCAGCTGTTCCTGTGAAATTCGCCATATATCTACGGCTATGTTCATTCGTTAATACGATACCATCAATACCAGCCTCATCAAACGCACTTCTTAATCTCTCGATCTTTTCCATTACTTTATGCCTCCCTCAATTTCTCCATTAATGCAAATAACGCTAACTTATAGCCATAAAAACCAAATCCAACAATTTGTCCCGCACAAACAGCCGCCGTCACAGATTCGTGACGGAACGATTCACGCTGGTGAATGTTAGAAATATGTACTTCAATAACAGGAATCGAAATGCTCGCAATTGCATCTCGAATCGCATAGCTATAATGCGTAAATGCTCCAGGATTTAAAATGATCCCTTCATATATATCT
Organism: Bacillus sp. RC252; assembly: GCF_044909215.1. NCBI lineage: Bacteria > Bacillati > Bacillota > Bacilli > Caryophanales > Bacillaceae > Bacillus > Bacillus sp. RC252. The sequence goes on from NZ_JBIYDV010000007.1 coordinate 104,310, forward strand.
TCAGCCTCATGAAGACGATCGATAATAGCACCTTCATGATTCGATTGGAAACATTCTAACTCCACTCCCATTTTCTCTGCTTCGTGTTTCATATCTGTTTCAAGCGTCGCTAACGTTCCTTTTCCGTATACATTTACTTCCCTAACGCCAAGGCGATTTAGGTTAGGACCATTTACGAGGAGTAACTTTTTCATTTTCTTAAAACTCCTTAATATTAAAAAATGTCTATACGACATTTTAACATAGGAATCACTTATTTGAATAGTTTGTCTTCTCGACCCCTTCTCCTCTATTTGTATTATTCGATTCGAATGCTACAGAATACGAAATAAAAACACCATATAATATAAAGATACATATTGTCGTTACAATTGTTTCTTTCGGTAAATGGAGTGCACTTTTAATAACAGGTGCCATTAGCCCCATCCCCAAAAATAATAATGCCCACCAAAACAAACCGTATAGTACGCCAGGGAATACTCCTTCAAACTTTTTAAAAAGGGCTTTATAGAGAAATGCCACTAAAATTGAAAGAAGTCCCATACAAACGATACCTAGTACATTTCCCCAAACCCCTTCTTTCCAATCTCCAAATGCAAACGGTAAAAGTAAATAGTTAGGTCCAGCTTCTGTAAATGAGAATATATGAAGGAAATACCATATACCTCCCCAAAATAAGCCACCAAATAAACCAATTTGTACAAAGTTTCTTATTGTTGATTGTTCTTGATTCACATTGACACCTCCGCTCACTAGTATGCCCGAAACTATTTTGAGGCATGTTTAAATCCTGCAAAATTTGTCTATAAAAAGAATAAGAAATGTCCGACTCTCGTAACATTTTCCCTTGTCATCTGCCTGTATTTGTCGATAAAATAAAGGAAACTCGGTGATTGTCTTATTTCAAGATGACAAAACCAAGTATGACAATTGCCTCTTTTTCTACATAAGAGAGAAACAAATACAGGTTGGTGTTAACATGGCAGAAGAGTCAAAACAAATATATGGCGGGCAGGCAGTCATAGAAGGAGTTATGTTTGGCGGTAGAGAATATACTGTTACAGCGGTTCGTCGTAAAGATAAATCGATTGAATTTTATCGTTTACCACGCGTTCGTAATAAAGCATTATCTCTACTAAAGAAAATTCCATTTTTACGAGGTATTGCCGCTATTGTGGATGCAAGTGCGAATGGAGCGAAACATTTAAACTTTGCTTCAGAACGATTTGATGTCCACCCAGAAGAAGATGAACAACTTGCAAATAAAAAAGAAGAACAATCAAAATTAACGATGGTATTAGGAGTTGCAGCAGTTGGCGTTTTATCGTTCATATTCGGTAAAGTAATTTTCACAGCAGTTCCTGCACTTTTAGCTGAATTAACGAGACCGATTTTCCCATCTCATACAGGGCAAATCATTGTCGAAAGTGTCATTAAGCTCATGCTATTATTGAGCTATATATACTTCATTTCTTTAACCCCACTTATTAAGCGGGTATTTCAGTACCACGGTGCGGAACATAAAGTAATCAATGCTTACGAGAATAACCTTCCACTGACTGTAGAAAATGTTCAAAAGCAAACTCGCCTCCATTATCGCTGTGGCAGTAGCTTTATAATATTTACAGTCATTATTGGAATGTTTGTTTATTTCCTAGTTCCTACAGATCCACTTTGGGCAAGGGTAGTAAACAGAATTTTATTAATTCCAGTTGTTCTCGGCATTTCTTTTGAAGTATTACAATTTACCAATCGATTACGAGATGTCCCTGTTTTGCGAGTACTTGGATATCCAGGATTATGGCTGCAACTATTAACAACGAAAGAACCAACAGATGATCAAGCGGAAGTTGCAATCGCATCGTTTGAAGAATTATTACGTTTAGAAAACAAACAATAATTATTTAAAAATGGTGTTCAACTCCTTTCCTCATCGTTAATATACTAATTTTAATATATGTTTTTAGGAGGTGTCCCTTATGAACGGTCGTTCGTTTACATTCGCTATATTTGTGCTTATTATCGGATTAGCAATATTCGGCCTTGTTTCATCTGTTATTACAAATCCAATGGAAGTATTGAAAAACATTGGTATCATGTTAGCTGTCGTCGGTATCTTTTACTTACTCTACAAAATGTTTACAAACTCTAGTGGTTCTGCAAATTCGCAAAGCTCATATAAGCGTGCAGCGAAACAATCGAACCGCAAACACGGGAAACAAAATGTAGCACCCCTAAGTAATTCTTTCTTGAAACGAAATGCTTCTGATGACAAGGGGAAAAAGGGTAATTCTCCATCGTTGAAAAGAAAAAGAAAACAATCTCATTTAACTGTCATTGAAGGTAAAAAAAACAAAAAGAAAGACCGTGCTTCCTTTTAGGAAATACGGTCTTTTTTATCTCAATTAGTATGGGCAAATAATCAGTGGGGATGAGAAAAGCCCCGACTGATTAAAGTTTCACTTTATATGTTGAAGTACTTCTTTCAAACTTTTATCTTTCATACTTTCGATACGAAGGTGATGGTTTTCAAATTGTAAATTTCTTGTCACATCATTAGGTACGACGACACATTTTAATCCTGCTGCCACCGCTGCTTTCAATCCATTTAATGAATCTTCAAATACAACAGCTTCTGATGGTTCAATTCCTAATTCTTCTATCGCAACTTTATAAAGAGCTGGATCTGGTTTTACCTTCTCTACATCTTCTCGCGTTTTAATCACTTCAAAATAATCTCTAATTTGTAGCTCTTCTAAAAAACGAACGACCCACTCCCTAGATGAACTAGAGGCTAATGCGATTTTCAATCCAAGTTCTTTCGCTTCTTCTAAATATTCTTTTACCCCGTCACGTGCTTTCGGTATTTTCATTTTTTCTTTATGTAAAGTTGTTACTTTTTCCTTTAATGTATGCTCATTAAACTTTTCTTTTAATTGCTCTTTTAAATATGCATAAAGCACTTCATCTGTCGTTCCAATACATTTCGCAAATTCCTCTAAAGGTAACTCGCTGCCGTATTCACGAACAGCATCTCTGAAAGAGTGAAACCATATTGTTTCTGTGTCCACAATTAATCCATCAAAATCAAAAATAATCGCTTTCATGATTCTCCCGTCCTTTTCGATTGAAATAAAAAAGGAAACGCCACACGTTCCCCTTAATTACTTTTCTCTTCATTTGCTTTTTGAACACCACGAAGTGTTTCTACTCGAACTTCATCTTGTTCAAAGTATTGTACTAAATCACCGATACGGTCAATTGATTCCCAACTTAAATGATGTTCAATTCCTTCTACATCATTATAAATTTTGCTTTCATCCACACCGATAATGCGCATAAACTGTTCTAACAATTCATGACGATATACGAGACGTTCTCCGATTTTTTTACCTTTTGATGTTAATACAAGCCCTCTATATTTTTCATAAATTAGATATTCGTCTTTGTCTAATTTTTGTACCATTTTTGTTACAGAGGATGGATGTACACTAAGCGCTTCAGCAATATCAGATACACGGGCATAACCCTTTTCATCAATCAACAAATAAATTTGTTCAATATAATCTTCCATACTAGGGGTAGGCATCGGTTTCCTCCATCCAATTTCATTTTGCTTATTCCGTACGAAGCAATCAATAAAATGATACACCAGAAAGAATAACGTGACAAGGTGGAAACGAGCCTAAATACATAAAACAAAAAAAGAATCCAGATTTCCCTTATGTAAAATATTGAATTTCTGCATCGGGAAAATACTCATATATATAACCTCGTATTGTTTCTTCCAATACTTCTGCATCATCCTTTTGATATACATATTTCCCAATACCGTATCGTCCCCATTTATATTTCCGCTTCTCTTCATCCATTTCAAGTTTCGTATTCGGATAACGTTCTTGAATGACTTTTTTGGCTGGTTTCGTAAAACGATGTTGAATTAATTCGAACGTTAAATTTGGTATCGTCATGTCTTTTAACTCATTGTACAATCGTTCAAACAATTCACGGTACCCTTCTTCCCACCCTTCATGCATATAAATTGGCGCAACAATAAAGCCAAGAGGATAATTAGCCCCCGCTACTTTACGAGCAGCCTCAATTCGCTCTTCAAATGGCGATGTCCCTGGTTCAAAATTTTTAATCACATAACGTGAATTAATACTAAATCGAAAACGCGTTTTCCCATTATGCTTTGCATCTAATAAATGATCAACATGCGAATATTTCGTAACGAAACGTAAACGTCCATGTTCACTTTCTCCGATAAACTCTATCGCCCGCTTTAATGCATGTGTCAAATGATCAATTCCAACGATGTCTGATGTACACGCCGCTTCAAATCTTGTTATTTCAGGGGCCCTTTCATCCATATATTGCTTTGCCTTCTCAAATATTTCATCTAGATTCACATACACCCTTACGTAAGGTTTGCTCCCAAGTGTCGTTTGCAAATAACAATAATGACAATGCCCCATACATCCTGTTGCAAGCGGGATTGCATATTCAGCTGAAGGTTTTGATGTATCGAACTTTAACGTCTTCCTCACCCCAACGACAAGTGTTGCTTTTGCATTACGATACTTTTGCAATTCATTTTCCCCTGGAAAATTTCTAATTTGATTATGTGATGTCGTTTCACGAATTTCTAATCCCATCTTCGTAAACTTCTCATAAAGCTCTTTTCCAAGCGGATATTCGAGTGCCCTCGGTTCAAAGTAAACGAGTTTTGGCATAAATGGTTTCATGTGCTTCCCTCCTCTCGTTAGTATGGGAAGCACATGAAAATTAACACAGATTAAAGTTTTCCACTTCAGTAACTTGCGTTGCAAGTTACTGACTGTTATAATTCGGATAACAGCTACCTTGCAAGGCAAGTTACCTGGATAAAAGGTGGTGAAATCATGCACAGCCAAATGTTAAAAGGTGTACTAGAAGGTTGCATTCTATATATCATTTCACAAGAAGAAGTGTACGGATATGAACTAAGTACAAAATTAAATAAACACGGCTTTACATTCGTAAGTGAAGGAAGCATCTATCCTTTATTGTTACGCATGCAAAAAGAGAAACTTATTGAAGGAACATTAAAAGCTTCCTCACTCGGTCCAAAACGAAAATATTATCACGTAACCGATAAAGGATTAGAACAGCTTGAAGAATTTAAAAAAAGTTGGGGAATGGTTTCAACGACGGTAAACAACTTATTACAGGGGAGTGATGGGGATGAAGGCGAAAGATTTAATCGAATTAAATAATCAAAAGCGTAAATTATTAAATGCAGAAAATGAAACCACCTATAGTGACATGTTAATATACATCCGCCTAGCTAAAGTGCCAGAGTACCAAGCAGAAGAACTGCTAATTGAAATTCTTGATCACCTTATTGAAGCTCAACAAAAAGAAAAAAGTGTTTATGATATTTTTGGTGACGACTTACAGGCGTACTGTGACGAGCTAATTGCTGCTCTACCGAAGCAAAGTTTATGGGAACAATTATCGATTCCTTTATTTATAACTAGTTACTTGTTAGCAATATACTTTGCTATTTCTTCCGTAATTGCATTGGTATTTCCCTTATTTTCAAATGAAGCACGTTTTAAATTTGTACACATTGATTTCATTTATCTGCTCGTATTTATCTTGTCCGTACATCTTATGATACGTTTTGTTTTCGATTTTATTAACACTGATTTATTTAAAAACACAACAACTATTTGGAGGCATATAGGAAGTTTTTTAATACGCCATAGCCTATGGATACTATTAATTGGTATTTCCTTTTTATTTATAAAAAAGCCCTATACTACTTTGCAAATTTCACCTTGGATTGGCGCTTTACTTGCCATCTCTTGCTATGCACTATATAAACTTTTCTTCAAAAAAGAATACTTAGAATTTAAAAAGGAGTAACGAGGTTATGACCGAAAAAGAAATGGTTAAGTTAAACAATGAAAAAAGAAAATTATTAACACCTGAAAACGAAGCTGCTTATGGTGATATGCTTATTTATTTACGCTTTACTAGCGTTCCGCAAAAGCAAATGGAAGAATTGCTTTTAGAAATATTGGATCATCTTTTAGAAGCGCAAGAAGATGGTAAAAATGCACATGATATTTTCGGAGAAGATTTAAAAGCTTACTGCGACGAATTGATTAACTCTTCAGAGCATCAAAATTCTTTCCAACAAGCTACCGTTATTGGATTTGCAGTTAGTTTATTATTAGCTATTCAAATTGGATACGATACATTTACTACTCTTATGCAAAAACTATTTACAGATACAAACACTTCAGAAATTCCACTTAGTATTCCTGGAACAATATTATCTGCTATCGTTTTAACAATCGGTGCTTTCATAACTTTTTCGTTATTTAGACGTTTTTCTTTTACAATACTGGTTTCCTGGAAACAAAAAGCACTCCTCTTATTATCAGTGTTTATACCTTTTATCTTATCAGTTTTTTCAAACGTATTTTTTAAAACACAACCATACTTATTTTATAATTTGTCTATTTGGCAAGGTGCTCTTGTTACACTTTCTTTTTATATTCTGTACAAATTTTTATATAAAACATCTAAATTTTAACAGCCTTTCAAACGGCTGTTTTTCTTCTGTCTAATTTTACAAATTGAAAAATTTCATAAAGAAAATAAGAAAAATGCAAAATAATTAAAGTTAATTGTTGACGTGATGCTTTTATTATCGGTATCATAAATCTTCGTGAGCAATTATTTTTCGTTATACGATTTTTTTATTATTATTGAATTTTTGAGAGGAGAAATTTGATGTCAGTTAAGAAGAAAACGCAAGTACGCACCGGCAAAATGGTACGTGAACTAATGTTAGCAGACGAAGATGTAAATGCTTCGCTAATTATGGTATATAGTGAAAACGGTGTAAACGCAGAAATTAAAATCGAGGGCTTAACGCCAAAATGTAACGAAGAATTATTTTTGAGCGGAAACGTGGATTGGAACAAGAGTGTTATTTATAAAATTGTTGATTTCACTGGGAACGCTGAGGTTGGTAAAGTTACATTAACAGCGATGAACAAAAATAATGTTTCTCTAGAAGTTGAACGCGTTATGTGGAGCAAAGAAAATAAAGAAGCTGCTGAGCAAGAAGAAACAGTTGTAGAAGCTACTCCGAAAAAAGAAGTAGTTGTAGAAGCTCCAAAAGCAGTTACACCTGCTCCAAAGCCTATTACGCGAGTAGAAACACCTGCTGCACCTAAACCTACTCCGGTACCAACGCCGAAGTCAGTAAGTGTTGAAGCAGCTATAGAACTATCTACTCCAGCACCTGTGAAAAAAGCAGTACCTACTCCAGTTACAAAGCAAGAGACAGCACCGGTTACTCCTACAAAACCGAAGCAACCTGCTTTGACTGAAACAAATACAAAACTACAAGAAAATTATGTTAAACTTGTGAAAAAGACAATTGAAGTTTGTCAAGATTACGAGCTTGGCATCGACATAGATGATTCTATTGAAGGATTAAAAAAAGAACTACAAAGCCAAGGTATTAGCGTTACATTCGACAAAGAAATTATGGACGTTGTAAATCGCCTTCGTTCTTTACAAGATAAAGGAATCAAAGTAGAAAAAGTACTTAATTTACTATAAAAATAAGGAGATGGCGGTCGCCATCTCCTTATTTTTTATAATTCCATTCATTACTTTCATACTTCTCTTTTGCTAAAGTTTGAACTTCATGAAGCTGTTCTTCTGTTAGTTCATACGGCACAAGCTCTATATCTAAACCTTTTTCAAATCCAGTTTCAAACGCTTTAATTAACTGTTCAATCGTAAATGTACGGTCTGTTAATTCATTAATCGCTACCGCTTTAGAAGAAAACATGTTTTTCATACGCTCTTTTACTCGCTCATTTGGGAATAAAAATAGGTCGTATAACTCATCTAAATCTATTTCTAACGGAATAGAACCGTGTTGTAAGATAACACCTTTTTGACGTGTTTGAGCACTACCCGCGATTTTTCTTCCTTCAACTACAATTTCATACCAAGATGGTGCATCAAAACATACTCCTGAACGCGGATTTTTTAAATTCTCACGATCCGCTTCTGTTTTCGGAACTGCATAATACGCTTCTAATCCTAATGCCTTAAAACCGTCCAATAAGCCTTGCGAAATAATTCGATATGCTTCTGTAACTGTTTTTGGCATATTCGGATGATCTTCAGACACAATAACACTGTACGTTAATTCTTTGTCATGTAGTACACCCCTGCCGCCTGTTTGACGACGAACGAATCCATATTTCTTTTCGTTAACTACATCCATATTTATATCTTTTTCAACACGCTGGAAATACCCGACTGTTAATGTTGGTACTTCCCATTCATAAAAACGAATTGTTGGTGACATTTTCTTTGCACTTTGCCAATTTAATAAACATTCATCTAACGCCATATTAAATGCTGGTGAACATTGACCAGAGTTAATATAACACCATTTTTCTTTTCCCATCCTGCACCTCATATAACCAATTATTTTTCACATTCTCTAGTCTACCAAATTCGACAAAATTTGTGAAAGAATACGAAATTTCTTCTTATATACAAATGAATCTGTTGCATAAATACATATGGGCATTATAATATTGAAAGTAGGATAAGAAAAAAGGGAGCGATAGAATCGTGTCAACAAACTTGATTATTATACTAGCCGCAATTGCAGCATTCATCGGCTACACTGTATGGATGTATTTCTATCAGAAAAAATTAATTAAAACACTTTCAGAAGATGAATTTCGCGCTGGCTACCGTAAAGCACAGCTTATCGATATTCGCGAAGCGGATGAATTTAACGCGGGACATATTTTAGGTGCGCGTAACATTCCATTATCACAAATTCGCCTTCGCCACAAAGAACTCCGCCAAGATCAACCGGTTTATTTATATTGCCAAAGCGGATTCCGTACAGGTCGTGCAGCTCAATACTTAAAAAAACAAGGCTACACAGATTTCTACCAATTAAAAGGTGGATTTAAATCTTGGTCAGGAAAAATTAAAAAGAAATAATATACAAAAAACTAGCTGCACGATACAGCTAGTTTTTTCATTCCATATTGTTCGCAATGTACAGCAGATTTTGTTTAATCACATCTTCAGCTTTCTCATCTACATTACGATATAATAGCTGATATTCAATCCCCTTCTCTTTCCATATAAGCGTAGCAAATTCGTCCCCTCGCTCGTAATCATCCTTATTTTTAAAATAAGCAGGTGCTCCATTATTCAATTTCATTTGTTCTTGAAATCGATTCTCTTCTACGAGGTATGGAAAACTGTAAGAAAAGTTGGCCACTGTTAATTCTATATAATCGTGCCTTCCTTTCTCTTGTTGCTTATATTTAATCGTTAAGACAGCATTCTTCTTTCCCATCGTTCTTACCTCTCCCTTCACATCACTCGTAATGTCATAAGGTAAAAACGTTGGAACTTTAAACTTTGCCGGAAAATATTTTGGAAGTTCCTTTAGGGGAATCGGATCAGTAACACGGTCCTTAGCCCCTCCTGTTGTTCCTACAAATGTTTTTTCTTCTTGCATCGTTTGCTGAAATGAACATGAGCTAAGTATTACACTAGAAAACACGAAACAAATGATTCCTTTTTTCAATTTGTTTCCGCCCTTTCATACCGCTCTCTTAACGAGCGAAGCGTTTATACTCTCTTCTATTCGCTTCGTTATCAAACGCCTCCTCCGAAAACTTTCCACGTTATTCTCACACATTTTGACAAAAATTCTTTGCAGACATACAAAAAAGACCTCGCTATTCTTACGCCCAAATAAAAAGGTTACGCGAATAACAGAAGCCATGCTTATAACATAGATTGTGAAAAGCTTTTCAGGTCAAGATTTTTTTCATTCTTATTATTTTCCCCTTATAATTAAGGAAAGAGGTGATACATATGGCCAATATAAAACAAATTGCAAAAACTTCTGGTGTATCTATATCAACTGTTTCTCGTGTCCTTAATAATCATCCTTACGTAAAAGAGGAAAAACGTAAGCGTGTTTTAGATGCAATTGAAGAATTGAACTATGCAAAAAATATAAATGCTATCCATTTAATAAAGGGTAAAACATATACAATTGGCGTTATGCTACCTTTTATTAATCTTCCGTACTTTAGCACGATCATTGAAGGAATCGGAAACGAAGCGTTAGCAGCTGGATATCATATTAATTTATGCCAAACGAATTACGATAGTATTGAAGAAATTCACGTTCTTGAAATGATGAAAATGAAGCAATTTGACGGGATGATTATTTGCTCTCGCACGAGTTCATGGGAACAAATTGAACCGTTCGCAAAATTTGCCCCTATTATTTCATGTGAAAAAATGAAACATCCCCTCATTTCATCTGTCTATGTAGATCATTACGAAGGATTCCGCCTTGGTACTTCCTATTTACTCAGTAAAGGTCATGAAAAAATCGGCATTTGTTTAGCAAGAAAAACAAGTGCTAATTCAATCGATCGTGAAAAAGCTTTCGCCGATACTCTTCGTCAAGAAGGAAAAACAGTGCACCCTGATTGGGTTTTTCATCAATGTTATACGATGCAGGACGGGGCAAAAATACTTCATCGTATTTTAAACATGAAAAATCGTCCAACCGCTATTTTCACAGCGAACGATCAAGTAGCTGCTGGTTTATTAACAGAGGCAAAAAAACATGGCATTCGCATACCTGAAGACCTCGCTATCCTGGGATTTGATAACCATGAAATTTCAAAAGCATTAGAAATTACAACTATTGAGCATCCCGGGCTCACAATGGGATCACGTGCTTTTTCTTTATTTCATAAACAGATACAAAACGAACACATTATTGGAAACTCAGAAGAACTTTCATTCCATTTAATTGAGCGAAAAACAGTCTAGAAAAGAGTGCCAACCATAGCACTCTTTTTTCAGTTCTTCACCTATTGACTTTATATTTTTTATCTCATATAATGAACCTAACGAACGGTAGGTAGGGGATGAAAATGACAGCAAACCGCATTAAAGCTGTAGCACTTTCTCATTTCGCGCGCTACGGCTACGAAGGAACTTCATTAGCAAATATTGCTCAAGAAGTTGGGATTAAAAAACCATCGATTTACGCACACTTTAAAGGAAAAGAAGAGCTATATTTTACATGCTTAGAATCCGCTCTTCAAAAAGATTTACAAAGCTTCACTGACGATATCGAAAATTTTTCAAAATCGTCTACTGAAGAATTGCTAGTAAATCTGTTAAAAGGCTATGCAAAACGATTTGGTGAAAGTGAAGAATCAATGTTTTGGTTACGAACTTCTTATTTTCCGCCGGATGCATTTCGCGAACAAATTATTGATAAAGCGAATGTACACATTGAAAATGTCGGAAAACTTTTATTCCCTGTGTTTAAAAGAGCAAGCGAACAAGATGAACTGCATAACATTGAAGTAAAAGACGCTTTGGAGGCTTTTTTATGCTTACTTGACGGCCTTATGGTTGAACTACTATACGCAGGTTTAAATCGTTTTGAGACACGTTTAGAAGCTTCTTGGAAAGTATTTTGGCGCGGACTTTCAAACTGACGGATTGCTCCTTTGCAATGCGTCGTTTTTAAGCCCTTTACCTAACGACTGGTAGGAAGGAGAAATGACATATGGCATGGATTTATGTAATCATAGCTGGTATTATTGAAATCTTTTGGGTTATTGGACTTAAAAAAGCGGAGGCACCACTTGAGTGGGCTGGTGTTGCTCTATTAATTACAATTAGTTTCGTCTTATTATTTAGAGCATATAAAGATTTACCTGTCGGCACTGTATACGCAGTCTTTACAGGAATTGGAGCTGGTGGAATCGTTCTTACAGAGATTTTCATCTTCGGAGAACCTTTCTCTATCGTAAAAGTATTATTAATCGGTTTAATCTTCTTCGGAGTAATTGGTTTAAAACGAGTAACAGAAGAAAAAGAAGCGAAGGAGGCCGCATAAAATGGCTTGGGTATTTTTAATTCTAGCTGGTATTTGTGAAATTGTTGGTGTACTCTTTATGAAAGTAGCCACTGAAAAGAAAGGCTGGGCACCAAAAGTAATTTTAATCGCTAACTTTGGCGTAAGCTTCTTCTTCTTATCTCTTGCAATGAACACATTACCGATGGGAACTGCTTACGCAATTTGGACTGGAATCGGAACTGCCGGAAGTGCACTTCTCGGTATTCTTATTTTCCGTGAATCAGCGGATTGGCGCCGCCTTGCCTTCTTAAGCTGCATTCTGTGCGGCGCTGTTGGCTTAAAATTATTAGGCTAACGTGAGGTGAATGTCATGTGGAAAGAAAAAGGAAAACAAATGTTAGCATGGATTACACTCGGGATCGTCATTCTATTACAAATAAGTTTTCATATAATAGACTGGTTGTTTCATAGAGTAATATCCATTCTTACATTCCTTCCTAACATGGCACTTGAAATTGCATCTATCGTTTGGTCAATTATTGCCTCCATTGCAATCATCATTATATGGAGTATTACCAAACTATGGAATAAGTTATTTAAAAAGGACAGTTCTTCTGACAAGAAGTAACTGTCCTTTTTTATATTCATTCATATTTTCTATAGAAATTTGATACGATAAGACAAAGCAGACCAACTATGACAACACTCATACCAATCCCTTTATGCAAACTAGGGAATAGCGGTGGTATATCCGAATAAAAATTTGCTAATATGAGACCAATTGAGCATAAAAGTACCCCTATTCTATACAACCATTTTCTTTTTTTCATCATTCTCCCTCCTAAAATTTTCATACCCTCCTTTCTTTTGGACATACTACCTAAAAAAGGAGTGGATCCTATGCAAAATTCTATACATAAGCAGATCCTATTTTTATTTTTTCTCTTTCTCATTCTCATCATCGTTTTCAGCTTTATATTACATACTCCGAAAGATTTGCCGAATAGCGTTTCTGTTTATAAACTGCTGCTTTCATATTGTCATTATTGAAGAAGGTGCCTTTCATGAGGCACCTTTTAAAATTCTCTTTTTTCATATACTTTTACTGAAACGAAGACAGATGCTATGAACATGCATATTGAACCCCCGAATAATAAGCTATTATATAATTGAATTTGTTCCAGGTTGATTTGAAAGAACGTCTCTAAAATAACAATCGGTGCTATAAATATGAATATCGTAATAAAAACAGTTTTTTTATACCCTAGCCAAAATGATATCGGTAAAACAAAGCTTAAATATACTAAAATAAAGCTAATACTAGCAACCACTGTCGTTTCAATAAATTCAAATACATTAGCTCCATTCTTCATTCCCATCGTGAAACAACCAATCGTTACGCTTATGAAAAGAATAATAATTGCTACTATATACTTTGCAAATACAATTTCTTTTTTCAATATTGGTAAACTATTTAATATAACTTCACTCTCATTTTTACTATCCTCATTAAATGTTTTAACGGTTGCCATAACTGTAAAAATGACTGACATAATTATGAATAAATTTTTCGTATCGGTTAAAGCCATATAAAAGAAAATAGGATACAGTATGTACCAAATTAAAAATTTCCATTGGACGATGAAATCTTTTAAAATTAGTTGTTTCAAAGCTATTCTTCCCCCTCACAAATCACGCTCATTATACAAATTAATTGAGAGTAACATAGACATGATATATAAAAGAAGCAGCCCTGCTATAAAACAAATATTTATGAATATACTAGTGTTCCAAGCATTTTCTACACCTAACCATACGTTACTTACAATCAGTCCACTTAAATACCCAAATGCAATTCCGATAAAAGGAGCAATTTGTTTGGCACTGCTATACCCTACTGAAAATTCAATCGGAAGTACGATTATGCTATAAACAAAGCCACCTGTTATTCCTCCAAGAATCGCTCCCCATAGCATAAATACAGTTGTATTTTCGTTTTGCAACTGTATTAAACTAACAGTAAATGGGAAAACTCCACCTAAAGCAACTAAAATACTTACAAATATGTATTTTGCTATGACAATTTCTTTACGCTGAAACGGTAAACTATTTATTATCATTTCACTTTTATTTTTATCCTCATAACTCATTGACAGCATCATGCCAAGAATAGGTATAAACATGCTAAATGTCATCAGAAAACTATCACTACGAAAATCAACAATGACAAGGAAAAGCAAACATATTAGGTAAACAAACCCTAACTTTCTTTGCAACATCATATCTTTTAAGACTAGTTGCTTGATCATTTATTACAACTCCCTAGACTCATCCCATAACATCACTTATTAGTTTTTATATTAGACAAGTTATAAGTATTAAAGCTCCTTCTTTTTAAAACTTACAATCGATAAAAACATTGAGGCGAAATAACTTAAACACGCTCCTAGACTTAAAATACTAATAACTAATAGCACATCTGAAGATCGGAAAAACATTAGCATAAGCCTTTCCTCAGCAAATATATTGCACATAAATCCTAACAAACCTATTATAGGAAAAAGCATAATCGCTCCAAGAATAGTAACCGTTTGTTTATCCACACTATATTTTATGGGAAGAATCATAACAGCATAAAGAACAGAAAAGAAAATAGCTATAAATAGTGCATACCACGGAATGTTTGTATTTTCTCTTAATACAGATACAGGTAGCACAAAGAAAACAAATGTAACGATTAGACTAACTCCAATAAAAAATACTGTCGATATGTATTTCGCAATGACAATATCTTTCCTAGTAAAAGGTAGACTTACTAATATTTTTTCCGTACTATTTTTCTCTTCATTTGATAAAGAGATTGAAATCATCAAAAGACAGATAGCAAAACAAACAAACGCCAACTGAAATGGTTCTATAGACTGTTGTAACACCCCATAAATAGGCAGGATTAAATAGATGGGAAATATTTTTCTTTGCAAGAAAAACTCCTTCAAAATCAACTGTTGCATATGAATTCTCCTCTCTATAAATCACGTGCTCCGTAAATTTTAATTGTAAGAAACATAGAGGCGATATATATACTAGCTAGTGTAATTAATCCAACTATAAATATGCCAAGATGTAATGGATTCATAATCCACTCAATGAATGAAGGTGCTGTTTCATTCAGCCCATCACTAATAAATATCCAAAGTATTCCCCCCACTCCTATTGATGCTGCTGATACTATACTTCTTACTACCTTCGATTTTGTACCATAATAACTAGGGAAAAAGGTGACAACCAAAAATACGGCGTAAACAACCCCATTTACTACTCCATACCATGGAACTTCAATGTATAGATTAGGATGATATGCACCGATATCACCAATAACAGCGATACCTCTTATAAGAAAAGCAGCCAACATAGTGGAGAACATACCACCTACAATAAATATTGCACTGGAAATATATCTAGCAATTATGATATCCTTTTTACTTAACGGTAAACTATTAATAATAATGTCACTTGTATTTCGTTCATCTATTACGACTAATATCGTAACTGAGGAAAGAGTTATAAATAAACAACTCATAGGAAACAGCATTCCATCACCATGTTCAAATAAAAAGAATATAAAAGGTATAGTAAGATACACTAACCATATCCCCCGAAAAAAGAACAAATCTTTATATACGAGCTGACGCATTGGCACCTCTCCCTTTCGCAGTGTAAACGATGATATCATCCAAGGTCGGTTTTTCTAATATTACTTCTTGCCCAAACCAATCGATAATTGCTTGTTTATCCTCTGCTAAACCTTCAAAGCCAAATTTATTTTTTCGTAATCCAACAAATAGTTCTTTTCCTTCTCGATCTAATAAATCATTGTTTCCCTTTACGATTACGTAATTCTCCATTAATTCATCTTTCTCACCAGTAAATATAATTTCTCCATCGTTGATGAACGTAATATAATCCGCGATGCGCTCTAAGTCTGTTGTAATGTGTGTGGAAAATAATACAGATACTTCATCTTCCATTACAATCTCTTGCAGCATATCAAGTAATTCACTTCGAACAACTGGGTCTAATCCTGCTGTCGGTTCATCCATAATGATAAACTCCGCGTGATGTGAAAGTGCAATGGCAATCGCAAATTTCATTTTCATCCCTTTGGATAACTCTTTAATCTTTTTATACGTTGGAACTTGTAATCTCTGCATATACGATTGATACTGCTTTTCGTCCCACTTTTTATATAACGGTGCAATAATACGCTTCATTTGTTCACACGTTAAATCTTCGTAATAATGATTTTCATCATATACAAAACCGATATTTTGTTTTATTTCCTTTTCGGCTTTCTTATTGTCCTTGCCAAAAACTTTTATATCGCCGCTATCTTTTCTAATTAAATTCATAATCATTTTGATTGTCGTACTTTTCCCGGCTCCATTTGGTCCAACAAATCCCATAATATATCCTCGTGGTAATGTAAAACTTACATTTTTCACTGAGAAATCTTGATAACTTTTACAAACGTTTTTTAGCTCTAACATCCCTTATTCCCCCTCATATAAACACGCAATCATCTGCTGTAAATCTTCAAGTGAAAGCTGCAACGCTTTACTTTCATTCACAATCTCTTCCGCTTTACTTTCCAATAAACGAAGCCTTTGTTCTTTTAGTAGTTCATTATTTTTACGTGAAACATAAGTCCCTTTCCCAGCAACAGTTTCTATATATCCTTCTTTTTCAAGCTCCTCGTACGCACGCTTCGTTGTAATTACACTAATCTGTAATTCCTTCGCTAAGCTACGAATAGACGGTAATTGGTCTCCACCCTTTAAACCACCATTTAAAATAAGCTGGCTTAATTGTTTTCTTATTTGCACATAAATAGGGTCTTGGGAAGAATTCGAAATAATAATATTCATGTTTTCCTCCAGTGTGTGTATATACTGTATATACCTTGTATACACAGTATATACACAACATCCTATTTTTGGCAAGAAAAAAAGACCAACATTTTCCTGTTGGTCTTTCGTATATGTATCACTTTTCAAAGCGATCTAACATTTCGTCTCTCATTCCGAAACTAACAACCGCAATTCCTACATACATAAAAAGAAGGAATGCTGGATGAACTGTATTGTACCAGCTGCTATCAACAATTAAATAAATCGTTAACGCCACAACAAGAACAAACGCTAAAATAAACATATAAAAGTGTCGTGTATTACCCATGATAAACTCCTCTCTTCTCTCTTCACCATTCAACAGTATATTGTATCGAATAATTCGATATGACTCAAGGTTAACTTTCTGTTATGTAATCAAGTTCTACCTTTACAATGTCCTCACACGCTATTGAAATGATTGTTCCTTGTTTATCAATCGCTGTCACTTCTCTATTATCCATTACACGGTGCGCTACTCTTTCTAACACTTTCCCTTGGTCTCGGTAACAAAATTCTTTTACATCTTTAATTGTTTCTCCATTTTCTAAATGGTATACCATTCTATAACATCGATATCCCACACTTCCACCCCCCTCTTGCTCGTTTTTTCACATATACATAAAAATGAGTAATTTCTACCTCATCACATCTTCTTAATTTCAATAAAATTCTAACAAAAATAAATACTTTTATCAAACCGACTTTTTCAACAAAAACACCTATAAAACCGCATCTTTACAGCAATATGAAACAAAAAATATAAATTTTCAACATTTTTTCATTCTAGCCACACCAATTTTGCAAAAAAAAGAACCCGCATGTAGCGAGTTCTTTTTTTTCCAATCACACTTGTACAGGTGCTAGCTTTTCATAACGTAACACTGGTTTACGAGCAGCCAATGTTTCATCCAAACGTTTTATTACCGTTGTATGTGGTGCTTCTTGTACAACTTCTGGATTTTCTTCTACCTCTTTAGCAATTTGAATCATCTTATCAATGAAACCATCTAATGTTTCTTTTGATTCTGTTTCTGTTGGCTCAATCATAATACATTCTTCCACATTTAATGGGAAGTAAATTGTTGGTGGATGGTAACCGAAATCAAGCAGACGTTTTGCAATATCTAATGTACGTACACCAAGTTTCTTTTGACGACGACCAGATAATACAAATTCATGCTTGCAATGTCTATCGAACGGAAGATCATAGAATGGTGCTAATCTTCTCATCATATAGTTCGCATTTAATACAGCATACTCAGTTACTGCACGCAAGCCATCTGGGCCCATAGAACGAATATATGTGTATGCACGAACGTTAATTCCGAAGTTACCATAGAATGGTTTTACGCGCCCAATTGCTTCTGGACGATCATAGTTAAAGTGATAGCCATTTTCCGTTTTCTCTAAAATTGGTTTTGGTAAGTACGGAATTAAATCAGCTTTCACACCTACTGGACCAGAACCTGGGCCACCGCCGCCATGCGGACCTGTGAATGTTTTATGAAGGTTTAAATGCACAACGTCAAATCCCATATCTCCTGGGCGTGCTTGGCTTAATACCGCATTTAAGTTTGCACCATCATAGTATAATTTACCGCCTGCGTTATGGACGATTTCTGCCATTTCTAAAATATTTTCTTCGAATAGGCCTAATGTATTTGGATTTGTTAACATAAGTGCTGCTGTTTCTTCGTTTACAACACGTTTTAAATCATCTAAGTCAACAAGACCATGTTCATTTGATTTCACCGTAATTGTTTCAAAACCAGCTACTGTTGCAGACGCCGGGTTTGTTCCGTGAGCAGAGTCAGGAACAATTACTTTCGTACGGTTAAAGTCACCGTTCGCTTCATGATATGCACGAATCAACATTAATCCTGTCCATTCTCCGTGTGCACCAGCTGCTGGTTGTAACGTAACAGTATCCATACCTGTAATTTCAATTAAATGTTCTTGTAAGTCATACATTAATTCCATTGCACCTTGCACTGTTTTTTCATCTTGAAGTGGATGAATATTTGCAAAGCCTGCGAAACGAGCTACGTTTTCATTAATTTTCGGATTATATTTCATCGTACAAGACCCAAGTGGATAGAATCCAGAATCCACACCGTGGTTACGGTTTGAAAGCGCTGTGTAATGGCGCATAATATCAAGTTCAGATACTTCTGGAAGCTCTGCATCTTCTACTCGAATATAATCACTCTCAAACACATCTTCTAATTTTACTTCTTCTACATCTAATTTGGGTAAGCTATATCCTACGCGTCCTTCTTTAGTCACTTCAAAAATAAGTGCTTGGTCTTGGTTCTTCATTGGATAGCCCCCATTTCGTTTACAAGTGTGTCAATTTCCTCTTTTGTACGAAGCTCTGTTACCGCTACAAGCATATGGTTTTCATGCTCTTTATAATCACGGCCTAGGTCGTAACCACCGATAATATTCTTTTGTATTAATACATCATTTATTTCTTTAACTGGACGTTTACAATCTACAACAAATTCATTAAAGAATGGTCCAGCGAACGTTACTGTGAAACCTTTCGCTTCAAATTGACGTTTTGCATATTGTGCTTTAGAAATGTTTTGACGTGCCATTTCTTTTACACCTTGTTTGCCAAGTGCCGTCATTGCAACAGAAGCTGCTAATGCATTTAACGCTTGGTTTGAACAAATGTTAGACGTCGCTTTATCACGACGAATATGCTGTTCACGTGCTTGTAACGTTAATACAAATCCACGTTTACCATCTGAATCTACAGTTTGTCCGACAAGACGTCCTGGAATTTTACGCATAAATGCTTTCGTTGTTGCAAAGTAACCACAGTGCGGTCCACCAAACTGCGTTGGGATACCGAATGGTTGTGCATCACCGATTACAACATCAGCACCGAATTTTCCTGGCGGTGTTAATGCGCCTAATGATAATGGATTTGAAGAAACGATAAATAATGATTTTTGTTGATGAATGATTTTTTCGATATCAGCTAACTTTTCCACTTGTCCGAAGAAGTTTGGATATTGAACGATTACACAAGCAACTGTATCATCTACTTCACTTTGTAGTACTTCTAAATCTGTTACACCGTTTTTATGATCAATTTCAACAACTTCAAGATTTTGACCTTTTGCATATGTTTCAAGTACCGCTCTTGATTCTGGATGAACTGCCGCTGAAACAAGAATTTTCTTTTTGCGAGTATGACCAGCTGCTAGCATTGCCGCTTCAGCTAAAGCTGTACCTCCGTCATACATAGAAGAGTTTGCTACATCCATTCCTGTTAATTCACAAATCATTGTTTGGAATTCAAAAATTGCTTGTAATTCCCCTTGTGAAATTTCTGGTTGGTATGGTGTGTAAGCTGTATAAAACTCTGAACGAGAAATAACATGATCAACAATTACTGGAGCGTAATGATCGTATACACCTGCTCCTAAGAAAGAAGCATATTCTTTTAAATTAGCATTTTTACTAGCCATTTGAGATAACTCTTTTAACAGCTCTGGCTCTGATTTTGCTTCTTTAATTTTTAAATCCCCTTTAAAACGAACACTCTCTGGAATATCAGAGAATAATTCGTCGATCGTTTGAACGCCGATCGTTTGTAACATTTCTTTTTTGTCTTCTTCTGTCATTGGAAGATAACGATGCAACATGAAATCTACCCCTCTCCCCGTTACTTTGAACGTTTATAAAATGGTGTTGGAACAACTACTGCTTTGACGCGTTTATTACGAATTTCAATTTCTACTTCTGTATCAACTGCTGCGTATTTTACATCAATTAGTGCTAAACCAATGCTTTTCTTTAACGTTGGAGATTGTGTACCACTCGTTACTTCCCCGATTTTTTCTTCTCCTATAAATACAGGGTAATGCGTACGAGGAATACCGCGTTCGATTACTTCGATGCCGACTAATTTACGAGATGCACCGTTTTCTTTTTGCTCTTTTAACGTTTCTTTTCCAAAGAAATCTGCTTCTTTATTTGGTTTTACCGCAAAGCCAATTCCCGCTTCAATCGGTGTAATATCTTTTGATAACTCTTGTCCGTATAACGGAAGTGTTGCTTCGAAGCGAAGTGTATCACGAGCACCTAAGCCACATGGTTTTAAGCCCTCTTCTGCTCCCACTTCAAGAAGTTTCTCCCAAAGTTTTGCTGCATCTTCACTCTTACAGTAAATTTCGAATCCATCTTCACCTGTGTAACCTGTACGAGATACAAGTGCAGGAATTCCATCTACAAGAATATTATTTTTAAATTTAAAGAACTTAATTTCTTTCAAATCTTCTGACACAACTTTTTGTAAAATGCCTTCTGCTTTTGGTCCTTGAATTGCAAGCTGCGCAACTTCACTAGAAACATTGACTACTTTCGCATCGCCAATTACATGGCTAGCTAACCATTCGTAATCTTTCTCGATATTTGATGCATTGATTACTAATAAATAGTCTTCTTCACCACGTTTGTAGATTAATAAGTCATCTACTGTGCCACCATTTTCATAGCACATAGCTGTATATTGTGCGCCCCCTACCTTTAAGGTAGATACGTCATTTGTAACAACACGTTGTAAAAATGCTAAACTATCTACACCTTTTACCTCTACTTCTCCCATATGAGATACATCGAACAAACCTGCTCCTGTACGTACAGCTTCATGTTCCACTTTAATGCTTGAAAATTGAACTGGTAATTCCCAACCACCGAAGTCGACTGTTTTCCCACCATACTTCGCGTATACATCAAATAACGGTGTACGTTGTAATGTAATCATGCTCTTTCCCCCTTATGCTCTGACAAATCAATAAAAGTTGCTTCCCATATCTAAACATTTTCATTCTGAAAAGATAAGGTTATACGGAATCTCAGTATATTTTTTTATGAAAGCGTAAATAAAAAGTTACTTTCTTGGATAAAATACGAAAGATTCCACACATTTCACACCATTATCCTAACATTATTCGCTATATTTCATCAATATTCTAGCATAAAAAATAATTTAGAATTTTTCATTCTTAATCTTATTAAATACAAATTTTGAAATTTAGCCCTTTATCATTGCCTATTCTTTAACTTTTAGTAATTGTGATAGCGCCTTATTACAAGGCTTATAATAAAGATTTTTTTAATAATCACTTTAGTTTATAAAAGGTAGGAGAGTCTTAATGAATGTCGATATTTCCGTAGATCGAACGTGGCAAAATAATTTTTTAAAAAGAATTGATGAAGATGGCCCTTGGACAAATTGGGATTTATATCATTTAGCTTATAAAACAGAGAAATCGTTACTCGTCCCTACTTTTGATGGATTGCAAGCACCGAAACATTTATCACATTTCACGCCGCTTCCACATCAATTAGAGGTTGCTCAAAATGTCATTGAACAAATGAATGGTAAAGCGATTCTAGCAGACGAAGTCGGACTTGGAAAAACGATTGAAGCTGGACTTATTTTAAAAGAATATATGGTTCGAGGACTTGTAAAAAAGGTACTCATTCTCGTTCCAGCTTCTCTCGTATCTCAATGGGCGTATGAACTAAACACAAAATTTTTTATTCCTGCGGTCGCTCAAAAGAAAAGTTATTCTTGGGAACAAGCTGATGTCATCGTTTCATCAATCGATACTGCGAAACGTTCACCGCATCGCGATATCGTTTTAAACCTAGAGTATGACCTTATTATTATCGATGAAGCACATAAACTAAAAAATAATAAAACAAAAAACTATGAATTTGCACAGCGATTAAAAAAGAAGTTTTGTTTATTACTAACTGCAACTCCTGTTCAAAATAAAATCGATGAAATCTTCAACCTCGTTTCTTTATTAAAACCAGGTCATTTAGGCAATCAATCTAATTTTGAAGAATATTACGCTTCTAAAAATCGTTCCACTGAATCCGATGAAGATTTAAAAGCTCTTATCAATAAAGTAATGGTTCGAAATAGACGCAATAACACTGGCATTGATTGGCCGAAGAGGCATGTACGAACAATCTTCGTTGAATTCAATGAAGAAGAACAAGCTTTGTATAATGAAATTGAAAATTGGCGTGGACAAGATGCCGTCACATCTGCTTTCTCATCCTTAACTTTAAAACGGGAAGCATGTAGTAGTCGTGAAGCTGTTTACTATTCATTAAAAAAACATGTAGAAAAAAGACAGAAAGAAAATGAGCACTACATAAAGGACCCACATATTGATGTGCTGATGGACAAAATTAATCATATTCCGTTCAACTCCAAAGCAAATAAAGCACTAGAGCTTATAAAAGAAGTTGACGATAAAGTCATTATCTTCACTGAATATAGAGCTTCACAAATGTATTTACAATGGTTCTTACAACAACATGGCATTTCCTCTGTTCCATTTCGCGGTGGATTTAAGCGCGGGAAGAAAGATTGGATGAAGGAGCTTTTCCAAAATCATGCCCAAGTATTAATTGCGACCGAAGCTGGTGGTGAAGGAATTAACTTACAATTTTGTAGCCATATGATTAATTACGACTTACCGTGGAATCCAATGCGACTCGAGCAAAGGATTGGACGTATTCACCGTCTTGGACAAAAAAATGATGTTCATATTTATAACTTAGCAACAAAGCATACTGTTGAAGAGCACATTTTAAAACTACTATATGAAAAAATTAATTTATTTGAACGTGTAATCGGTGAACTCGATGAAATTTTAACGAGAATCAACATGAAAAATATTGATGCGCATATTCAAGAAATTTTCGCTCAGTCAAAAAGCGAAGGTGAAATTCGAATCAAGATGGAAAATTTAACATCTATTATCGATTTTGCGAAGCGCAATGAAGCAGAGGTGCAAGACTATGCAGCAAAATGAAATTCATAATTACTTATATAACTTTTTTGAGGCGAATAACTGCGAAATTTTAGAACGTTCCCCTCACCTATTAGACGTGCAGTTAACAATTGAAATGGATAAATTATTAATGAACCGCCCTTTCTATTGGCACTATCTTGAAAAAACAGGAGGCGTTCCGAACCCGATGCGCCTTACTCTTATTACAAATCCGGAAAACGAAGAAAACGACGGTGAACTTATTCATTACGGTTCACCACGTTTGCATCAAATATTTGAAACAACAAAAGAACTAGGTTCATACATACGTTTATATGAGGAAGTGAAACATAGCGGGGCAACTCATACGCCCCTTCATCCTTGGCTTGGTGTAAATATAAAAGTATCTTATCAATGCGACCGAAAAAAAGACATACTTCATTCCATCGGTATTCATCTTATTTCCGGGACAATGATTGCAAACTTTCATGACACTTTAGCAGAGATCAAACTCACACCGAAAATACCTGACTTTTGTTTTACCCTCTCACCTATCATTAAGCCACAAAGTGGCTTACAACGTATAGAGGATGCTTTAAAAAGTATAATCGCTGAAGATGACCACACGTGGGCAAAAGAAGCGAGAGTGCGTTGGAATCACGATTTAGACCTTTTAAATCGATTTTACGAAGATAGCGATGAACTTCCAGAAAGCTATGAAATTGAAAAGCAAGCATTACAAGAACAATACGAACCACGCATTACAATACAAATTATAAACGGTGGTCTCTTTTATGTTACCGCAAATCATTTTCTATCTTAAAGAAAGCTCCTTCAGATTGAAGGAGCTTCTTTTAAAATATGTTCCCAGCCTATTCTCTATCTTCATTGCGCTCTTGCTGTTTTTTCTCTGTCATACGTTTCTGATATGCACGATCCTTTGCACTTACATGGTTTGCATCAGTTGGAAGATTCTCTTTTGAACGACCAATTCCATTACTCATCTTTTTCGCCTCCTTTTTGCATGTTTCAAAATGCATCTTTATTTTCAGCTAGAGGCACAATCCTTATACAAAAAAATAAGAGCAGCCAGTAGCTGCTCTTACTCATTCACGTATTTTTGAAACATATCATGGATGCCTTGATTTACGAGGTTCGAGATCTGTTCGTCAGATTTATTCGGATAACGATCACGTAATCTGATAGATGCCTTCACCATTAAATTTTCTAATACAGAACGGCCACCTTCTCCATAAATAATTTCAGCATACTTAACAAGTCTTCCATCCTCTAATGTTGCTGGATTATGATTGAAGAAAAATTTACTCATTGTCTCCACCTCTCTCTTTGATAACGTTTACATTTATATAGATTATTTATGTTATTTATTTCACAATATTGTATGCATGTATATTTAATTAGTTTCATTATAAAGCAACATATCAATAGTAAATATGTGATTTTCCGTCCATTTTGTGAACAAACCAGAAATGAAAGCGTTTCCTTTATTATATACTAAAAAAACTTACTACGCTAGGGGCAATTTTTTAATCTACTAATCATCTACTTTTCTTTTTTTCATTAACCTTATACAATTTTCAGAAATTATATTATAAAATATATGTATGACTTAAGGAGGCCATGTATGAATCAAAATAAAAAAGCTATATTAGATCTTGTCTTTTATCTCGTATTCCCATTCCTCATTTGGAAATTTGCAAAACCTTATATCGATCCTTATTACGCAATGTTAATTTCCTCTGTTCCGGGGATTATTTATACACTGTATACCTTTAAAAAAGAAAAACAGCTTAACGTTACAGGGTTCTTTATTTTAATTACACTTATTTCTAATACAGCGGTAGACTTAATATCTGGGTCGGCTGAACGAATGCTATGGAATGATGCATATTATCATATCGTACTTGGCTGCATCGTTATATGTACAATCTTTATAAAAAAACCACTCATGTTATATTTCGCAGCTGATATCGCAGCACTGCAAGGTCATGATCGTGATAAAAGCCGTGAGCTTTATCGTGATAGTCGTATATATCCAGCACTGCAATATTTAACACTATTTTTCGGCCTTCAATTTATATTAAAAAGCTTCTTGAAAATCTATTTCATCTCTGTTTTCGGTGTAGATGGATATGGTGAAATGAGAGCTATTATGACCGCTGTTGGCTGGGGGATTTCTATTTGTATCGGAATTGGATTTGTATGGGTAAACAATAAAATACATGCGGTTACTGAGGAAAAAGAGTCTGTGTAATAAACAAAAATCCCCTAGCATCTTGTTATACTAGGGGATTTTTGTTTTGCTAAACATATTACGAAAAAGTTAGCTTGATTTTTTTCTTTTATTTTTTACATTTCGATAAAACAAAGCAGCGCTCAGTGGCATAACACCAAACCATTTATTTAAGAATGGCTCTTTCTCCGCACGACGTTGTTGTTTCTGTTGTTTTCGATCCTCTTTTGGAGCATCCATATATGACACAAATTGCTGTGTCACAAAGCGTACATAATCATTAGTAGACATATTATCATCACCTCTACTTGATTAGTATGTCCACTTTTTTATTCATTAATCTTTTGCTTTAATTCATTCATAATTTGCTTTACCGACTTATTTGTCGTATCGATATGAATATCAGCCTCTTCATAATACGCTCGGCGCGATTCAAATTTCGTTATAAATGCATCTATATCTTTCTTCTGAAATAGTGGACGTGTCGTATCTTCACGAAGCCTTTCTGCAATTACATGTGGATCGCAATATAAATACACAACAGTTCCATTTTCCTTCATCCACTTTCGATTTTCCTCTCGTTCAATAATCCCTCCACCAGTTGTCATAATTACATTCTGAACCGGTAGTGAACGTAACATTTCACTTTCATATTCACGAAAAGCCATTTCGCCTTCTTCTGCAAAAATATACCGAATCGCCTTCTCTTTCTGCTCTTCGATTTTTTGATCTGTATCTACAACTTCCATATGGAGTTCTTTACTTAACGCTTTTCCAATTGTTGTTTTCCCGACTCCCATATAGCCGGTTATGTATATAGATTTCATTTTCGTTCCTCTCAATCATCCGTTATTATTTGTTATTATAACGAAAGATGTTACTTTATTTAATAAAAAACGTTTTGTTCTTCTTATGCTATGAAGAACAAAACGTAACATACTCACTATTTTCTCGTAATCAAACAAGCTGGCTCACTTTTACTTATAAGTACCTCTTCTCACCCACTGCGTTGCAATCCATTTCTCGCCCTTCGTAACAGGTGCCCCTCCATGTAACGTAAGCTCATTTAGTGATTGATCTTGATAAAAGTACTCAAAGTATACTGCCATTCCCTTTCTAGGGTGTACAGAAAGATTTAATTTCGGAAAGAATGTTTCTCCGCCTTCTTCTACATCATTTAAGTACATCACAAGAGTACTTATACGATTATTAGCAGCTGATCTACTATGTTCCGCAAAATAATCATAGTGCGCTTTATATTCTTGATCTACTTCATAATTTAAAATGTGCAATCCTTCTCCATGCGCTACAGGAACATTCGTGATAGATGAAATTCGTTTTTCAATCTTCGAAGTTAGTTCATTCTCTTCCAAAAATGCACCACTACTTGTTCGAATATCATTTACATCACGTGATGAACCAACTTTAGAACGTTCCATCTTACTTTTAGACAATTCAATTAATTCATCGCACTCTTCATCACTTAATACATTTGCTAATACGACAATAAGAGGTTCTTCGAATTTTGAAATAATTTGTATTTCCCTATCCTCTGTCATAATCGTATTTCCTTTATGATCAAAAATAGTTTGTTCCTTATTTTCACCTATTTGATTGTTATTTGTCATTTCCTTATCTCCCTAGAAAAAAATGATTGGATAGCATGAATATATCATATTCTTTCTACCTTTCTCTTTTTTGAGAAAATTTAAACTTTTGACCATCGTTTTATCCCTTCCCTCACAGAAATTAACTAACTCCACAATAGGAATTAGTGGTTCTCTCCCACGTATTTTACACACTATCCTTCTACCCAATCAAATATTTTATTATCCTTTTTCCTATAGTGAAAGCTCACTGTATAGAAAACTCTCTGTTTTGTAACACATTGCAACGAAATGATAATAACATCATTTTCAAAGACGTACTTTCCACTCACTTCTCCTCTTTCATACTGAAATAAAAAAACATCCTCTTTTTCTTTTTGCTGTAACTCTCTTTTTATATCTGAAATAGCGCGATCAACAAGTTCCTCCATGAAAAAACTTTGTTCTATTTCAGAATAAAATTTTTTATCCGAAAGTAACATATTCGTTTCGTACATCAAAAAAGAAATGAATAAAATAAGAAAAATAATTGTTCCTGGCATTGCAAATCCATCTTGTTTTCTCATGTTTCTATCTCAATTTCACTATAGCGCACAGCCACGCCTTCATATATTTCACCACTTATATCTTTCACATATATATATAACAAATGAGGTGTTAATTTATACGAAATCGCTTCAATCCTTTGTAATATAAATTCCCTTCCGTGCATATTTACTTTTCTTATTAAATTACTATTCGACTTTTCATACGTCACCTGATCACCATTACGAAGTTGGAGGCGTAAAATATTCCCACCGTTTTCTAGCTCTATCTTCCTCCCACTTGATACTTCACGAAACTCTAATTGCATTTGTCCTAAAAATACATCCCACTCCCAGTCATTTAATCCTTTTGAATGTGTATTTTCTATCCCCATAATATGAAGACGCGGTAAAAGTAAAAAGAACATTGATAAAAGCAACAAACATGCAATCATTTCTATTAATGTAAATCCCGCTTCTTTTTTATTTTTCCTTTGCATAAAGGCATTGCTCCATCGCTTTTCCTCTCATATCTTTCCACATCGTACAAACTTCATCTCCTCTCCAATATGTGTAATATACAATTCCTTTTATGACTTGCTCTTTTACTCGCTTTTCCTCATTCTCATACTTAAATAAGGCCGCTTCTTTTTTTAATAATATTAATGCTTTATAGCTCATTTTTATATTTTTTCTTTCTTGCATAATTAATAATGTTTGCGGGAGCAATAACGATGCCGCCATCATTATTAAACTTAACGCTACAACCATTTCAACCATTACTGATCCTTTTTGACACTTCACGATACGTAAATCTCCCTCTTCCAAGCTGAAATACAATCTCATATTTATACCCTCGATAGGAAAGTAAAATGGTACCACCCCTATTAATATTCCCGCTCGGATTATATGTCATTGGATTTGGAAAGGTATGCAAATCCATTTGGACATCTTTATCATATTCTCTCTTAACAATTAAAAGGTCTGTCTCCGATTCCGAAATATAATACATCTGTTTCCCTTTAAACCAGCGTAACGTATAATGCTGTTGACGCTTAATCGCCAACTGCTGCATATACAAAATATCATTTGAAAACTGTTTCAAAAACTGCTCAACTTTTTGTTTTTCATGTAATGAAGTAACGTTAAAATGCGTAACAACACTCAGTACAGAAATAGCAAATAAGACAAGTAGCATTTCTAAAAGAGTAAAACCTTTTTGCTTCACGATTTCCCAGCTGATACCGTACCATCATCGGAAATATGGATTGGTTCACCTTTCGGGCAAGTTTTTGAAGTAATATACTTTCCTGTTTCAAGTTCCTCTATTGATGGAATCTTATTATGTTGCAAGTGATATGCTTGTATTTGTGCTTCTATAGATTTCACATAGGCTGCACATCCTTTTCCTTGGACGGATGAGCGCTGTGTAACTACATTTGGAATAATTAATAGTAATAATACAGTTATGACAACCATAACTAATAACATTTCTAAAAGAGTAAAACCCTCCTCATTCTGCATGTAAATGCCCCCTATATAGAATTCATCATTTGAAACATCGGCATAATCATCGCTAAGTACATCAAAATGACTATAACCCCAAGACATGTAAATAAAATGGGTTGAATCACAAATAACATACGTTTAATTTTTTGTTCTACCTTTTCAATAATGAGCTCACTGTAATCACCAAGCTCATTTGCTAAATTACCGTTTGCTTGTCCATGCGTAATGATATAAGAAAGTTCTTTCTCGTAATAACCGCTTTTATCAATAATAGATTGTAACGGTTCTCCTGCAATTAATTGCCGCTCAATTCGGTCTGCTTCATACTGAAAGAACGGATGATACTTTTGCTTCATCATTATTGTTAATGCTTCGTGTACCGACAATCCACCGTGTAATAAACCACTTAATTGAGTGGAAAAATAATGCGAATGATTTAAAATAAGAAATGTTTTCATAAGGGGAATACGGATCATAATCTTTACCTTTTGAGTAGGCGGAAGTTTTCGGAAATAAAATATATATAAACTAAATCCCGTTATAACGATAAGAACAATCATATAAATGAAGTAGGGTAATAATTTAATTGCAACTAAAATTTGCTCCGTAAGTGGTGGTGCTGTAGAACGTAAAGAACTATACATCATTTCAAACTGAGGCAATAAAATGAGGTTAAAAACAGAAAGCATAATCATTAAAAAAAATGATAAAAACATAGGATATCGCATTACTTTCATCATATCTTTCCTATATTTATCTTTCTTGTAAAGAAGTACGCTCCCTTGTTGCAAAGCAAAAGAAATGTCACCATGTCGCTCTGCATAAAACAAATAACTTAACATCTCAGAGTGAAACATTAATTGGTGAAAAGAAGCGTGCAAACTTTGTCCATTTTTCAATCCCTCGATCATACGCTGTAACTGTAATTTCTTCCCTAATGGTAGTTGCAACTGCAAAAATTCTAACGCCTGCAAAAGTGAGTAACCTTTCTCTAATAAATCACTTAATCTTTTACATAATAATGCTTGATCACTTAAACTCCATTTTCTCTTAAACATATACATCTTCTTCTAAAAAGCCTAAAGCATACCCTTTTCGAACCGATGATTCCAACGTTTTATAGTGATACGTAACATGTTCTCCACTTGCTTCTTTAATCGCTTGTTTTAATTCATATCCATATAACAGTTCATAAATGCTTGCCTGTCTCACTTTCCTCATTGATTTACATAAAGTTGCACACTTCCCTCTGCAAAATGGACATTTTAATTCGACGAGCCGCTGAGCAGCTACTGCTAATAATGATTGTTCAATTTCTTGCCTTGTAATACCATAATCCATAAATCGTAGTATCGCTCCTTTCGCATCATTTGTATGCAAGGTTGTCATTACTAAATGTCCCGTCAAACTGGCCCTTACAGCTACTTTTGCTGTTTCTTCATCACGAATTTCGCCAACTAAAATAATATCTGGATCATGACGCAAAATAGCCTTTAATCCTGTTTTATATGTGATACCAGCTTTTTCATTTATTTGAATTTGTAATAAACCGTCTTTTCTTTGCTCAACTGGATCTTCTAGTGTAATGATGCGACGTGTTTGCCATTTTCTAGCTACTTCTAATAACGCATACATTGTTGTTGTTTTTCCAGAACCAGTTTGTTTAGTTTTTGGGGACAATTCTCTAAAGATAATATCCAAAGCCCTATTTCATGCCAAATATGCACTAACTTTTATTAAACTTGGCTATAGATTATAAAAAAACAGCCGTACAAGTACCCGGCTGTTAGAAATTTTAAAAATCAGTTTATATTTAAGCCCAAAGTGTTTTAGTAATAACGGCTTTACACACATAATTATTAAGAACTGCAAGTACTAGTAGAATAATATAGGGATTCCACACAGTGCTAACCTCTTGTGATAAAAGACTTAAACCTGATAGTAAAGTTGAACAATAAATAAGTATGTAATGAACAAAAGCAAGATGATTCTCAAATTTCTTTTTCTTATTATCTTCTTTTATACAGTAGTAAATTGCTAAAAATATTCCACTAAGAATCATATTCATACCAAGAATTGTTAACAATCCAAAGATTGATGTTTGCAAATTTTTATTAACAATCACTGTGAGAAATATACTCATACATATAGAGTATAAAAATGCTGTACCAAATAAAGAAAACAGATATATCATAGCTTTTCTCATTATTTTATCTACTCTCTTTGTAAATATATCAACCACAAATAAAACATTTAGAACTAAAAGTATAGCAAGTGGGTACTCATGAGGTATTTCTATAAATAAAAAACGAATCGGTCCCCTTTTTTCTTCTGTGAGGTAGTTTGCATAGGCAAGAGTCCCCAAAGAACAGCATAGTATAATTATAATCTTTTTAATAAAATTGAATACTTTCATTTTACCCTCCAATAACGTTATCAATGGTAATAGTTTACTAAAAATGCATTTTCTCCGCTACACTTTGGATAAAAAAAGGACTCTAAGCAGAGTTGCCTAAAGTCCTTAAAATTTTTGCTGTATTTACTATCGCTTCTTTAGATGGTTCGTTTAAAACCTGTACGATTATCTTAACTGGTTTCTTTTTCTTAACTGTCACTTTCTCCATTTTCATAAGTACCTCACTGAATTTGTCTTGTCAGTTAGGTACTTGCAAATACGGAATGAAATAGGACATTGATTTTAAAAATAAATTTTAAAAACTCACTTTAATCACCTGTTACACCCCGAAACAAATATCTAAAGAGTTAGGTATACCTCATTGGATGGTTATGGAATACTTTAAAGCGGAGGGACTAATTTAACTGTCTTTCCATTTTTCTTATTATTTATCTTCCTTCCCAGCGATTCCCTCAACGATCTCTTTTGCACTTCTTCTATTTTTGTATATTTCAATGATTTCACTTGCTTCTTTACGTACATCAGCAAAGCCTTGTTCGAATGTAGCTTGCAATCCCTTAAAACTACCTTCCAAACTATCCATTTTCCCCTCTAAGCTATCCATTTTACCGTCCAACCCATCTAACCTACCATCTAATTTATCTAACCTATTATCCATTGATACTACTTTCTCATATATCTGTTGAATCAATTTCTTCTCATTTTCTGTCACGGCAGCTAGACCCCCTAAAATGTTTCTGATTCCATTGCGAAAATTTATTTTTAGGAATCGGTCATTCAATTATAGCAAAAACCTTAACCACCCCCATTCCATATAACGCTGTACAAGGTAAGTAGTAAGGGGCTTTTCCCATGAAGGGAAAGTTATCGAGTCAGGATTGCGAATCTCGGTGACTTATTAGCCCCAAAAAACATTTCAAAATTTCAGCGTATATTTAGCGGAGACCAGACGCCCCCTATATACACCCCCTGCCCCCTATGGTGGGGGTATCTATATATAAAAATATAGTAGGCGTCGCCAATCCTCTACACGGTTCGTTCCTCCTATTTATCCCACTGATCTTACTGTTGTCATTCGTGTTTGTTTGTTCTTCATTCGTTTTTCGTTCTTTCCTTGCTGTTGTTCTCGCCTCATGGTGTGTGCCCTTCCCTCGTGCCTCACTGTTGTCCTCGCTATCCTGTCATTACCTTGCTGTATGCCACACCATGCACCTCAGCCCTACTGTATGTGGTAGCAGTATAGCCTTCCTATCGGCACAGCACCACCTAGTAGTGTCATTAGACCTCCCTATATAGCCATGTCCTAGTAGAGACGCCCTTTTGATAGAGATTTATGATGGAGGGCTATCCCTTGTCTTTGCGTTGCTGAGTAGTCCACTCCGAAAGTGTTGATTTTCGATTGAGGTAAATAATATGTACGATTAAAAATCCATTTTAGGATTTATATTTAACACACAGGTATATATCTTCTCACTGATTCCAAATAAAATATCCAACACCTTCAAATACAAGATGTTGGATATTTGTGTTAAATATTAAAGGAAATCGAACCCACCTTCAAAGACTCAAATACTTCGGCCTCTATGCGTGTAGTTTTCCTATTCGCAATTCATACGGCACTATGCCACCACAGGTGTCCTGTATTCTAACATGGAAAACGCTTACAGCGACTCATTATAGTTAAAGTGTATTACATTTAATACTGACATATAAATAGCAAGACATTTTTTTGACATCTACAATAAGTCCCTTGTCTAAAGTTAAGAGAAGTCTATATTAAGCTGGGCTAAAAGTTTTCCCATAATTGAATGGGTTTTGTCGCAATTTCTTTAGGTTCCCCCAGTCAAGTACTTCACTAGAAATCTTCTTTGATTCTTGTTTAACTTTTACCTTTTTTGTGTTTTTTCCGTAAACAGCATCTACTATAGCTGAGTGTATCATGAACTCTAAAAAGATCGCTATACCTGAAGACATTTTAAAAGTAGCTAAAGTAAGAAGTAATTTTGCTTCTTTTTTTTGTCCTTCTCTATAAAACTGATAGGCCATTTTCAAATGAATGACACTAACGCTAATGGGAATAATCAAAAAGAAAATTACATTACGAAAAGTAAATCTCACCTTTAGATTCTTCTCCCGAATTTCTCTATATGCCGAATATGATGTAGTAAGGTATGCTAATAACATTATAAATAGCAATAAACCTACATAATCCATCTTCATTCCTCCATTTGGGTTATTTCTTTGGCTTCTTCTTGCTTCTCTTTTCACTTTCTAATGCAAGCCTTTTGAGTCCTTCCTTCTTATTAGCTTCATTTCTCTTCATACGTGCTTCAGCGGATTCAGCCTTAGATTCTTCAATATATTCGCTAGTATGTTGTTTCATGCCCTGCGTAAATGGACTTCTTCGATTATAATTATTATAATCAATAAAAGCCAAAATTACTACTATTGCCCCTGCCCCCATACAAACAAACTTTAACCAAGTATCCGTGTTGCTAGCCCAATAACTTACTTCACCATTGACAATCCCAATTATTAGAACTCCTACGATTGCTATGCTTGGTATTAACATACCCAATTTACGTAAACGTATCTCCCATTTATCTTCATGTTGACGCGGATAATAATCCAAAATAAAAGGAGTAAATAACAATAATGTAGTAATAAAAAATTGAACATAATCTATATCTTTCTTTATAGCATAGTAATATCCAAATAATAGTAAAACAGTCACTCCTGCACGTATAAAAAAGTACATTGACATATCCCGTACTGTTCCAACCTTAACATCCACCACTGGTTCTGAAATTGTTGTCATCCTTCTAATCCACCCCAAAGCTTTATTCATCCTAAACATAAACCCACAATAAATAATAATAATAATAATAATAATAACACAAAAACAAGAAATAATTAACATTTTTAAACAAATCAAAACCAGGGGCATAACTTAATAGTATTGACACCGAAAATTCATTGCTGTATTATCAAGGTATCAAACAGTGTCATAACTTAGTGTCACAAACGAACCATAGAACGGGGAATAATACATAATGAAATACGGATACGCAAGAGTAAGTACGGTGTCACAAGAATTAGAGGTACAATTAACAGCATTAGAAAATGAGGGCTGTGACAAGATTTATTCTGAGAAGTTTACAGGAACTAAATCAGACAGACCCCAATTAAAAGAAGTTCTTTCAATCCTAAAAGAAGGTGATACATTAGTCGTCACTAAACTAGATAGACTAGCAAGAAACACTGTTGAGGGAATCGAGATCGTAAAAGGATTATTTTCTAAAGGTGTAAGAGTGCACGTTTTAAATGTGGGACTATTAGAAGATACGACAATGGGTAGATTCTTCTTAACTACATTACTAGCAGTGGCAGAAATGGAGAGAAACTTAATTGTAGAACGTACTCAGGAAGGCAAAGCCATTGCTAAACAGCGTGACGACTTTAGAGAAGGACGTCCAAATAAATACAGTAAAAAACAGATAGAACATGCTTTAAAACTATTAGAATCCGAGTCTTACAAAGAAGTAGAAAATAAGACGGGCATTAGTAAAAGTACCTTAATACGTGCAAAACGAAAGGCTAACAGCTAATGCTGGTGGTCTTCTTTTATTTTGGCTGTTCAATTGTGCAGGAAAAACATTTCTGAGTCGGCTGTATAAAGAGGGCATGGAAGCGGAAAAACGTGAGGAATTGCACAAAAATGAACAAGCTAAATATGTCATAAACGTTGCTATCATGCGGATTCCCAGCAAAGACTCGTTGTGCACGGTTCAAATAATGAACGTTAATACCTTCTTTACTTTACTTCATTTTTTAACAGTTTTCTTTTCTTCTTTTAATAGTATTCTTTTAGAGAGTATATTTAAGTTTGATTATATAAGTTTGTTTAAAGTAAGTATGTATAACGTTCATAATCCGAACTATCTCAAGTACAATTATTGAACTACTGAGGTTCATTATTTGAACTACTTAATCCCTATTCTTGTGACTTTGAGGTACTTAATTTGTACTACTTTCTTTTCAACAATTCTACTTTCCTAAGCATTTCAATTTCCTCAGGTGAAAAGTCATTATATTCAGTATCAGTAGATTCATTATTCACTCGTTGTTCCACAGTAGGGATAACTTGCCTTGCTTGAATTTGCTGTTCTTGTTGTTCTCTCATTTGCTTGCCTTGTAGGTGCTGTTGAAAACGTTCCTTATCATAATCTGATATTTTCACTAGCTTACTTTCAAACTCTTTAAATTGTTTAACCTTATCAGGAACACATTTATATAATTCTGCCTTGCTTAATGGCTTGTAGACCACGTAAGTATTATTTCCCCAGCTTGCCTTACCTTTCTGAATTAGCCCAACTTCCCCTAGCCTTTTAAGGCTGTTGTGAACAGTCGCTTTCCCTTTTATACGAGTTTCAATCATTAGCCGTTCAATAGTTGGGAAAGCATAACCATAGTCAGGATTATATAATTGAAGTAACTTCACATAAACGACTAGATCAGTATGAGTAATCAATCCTAACTGAATATAATCGAATAATTCCATTGGTACTTGTTCAAAGTTACCATTTAGATTTCCTTTACAAGTATTTTCCGTTCCTTTGATTGTTGTTACGCCGTTTGTCATTTTAAATCATTCCTTTTCTACAAGTTTCAGTGGTTCAATTTCTGAACCTTACAATTACCTACTTGCAAAATGAGAATGATTTAGGACATGGAAAAGTAAAAAAGAATAACCATTACTGATTATTCCTCGTTGTAAATTATAGTTAATGTTGGTGATTCTGCATCCTTCTTAAAAGACCATAATATCCCACTAATTAAGCCATGTAACAGACGGTTCACCTGTTCATCAGAGTACCCTTCACCGTCCAACAACTCCCACTTATCTACCAGCTTTTCAATTGACTTTATCTGTTCCTGCAAAGTTT
Organism: Bacillus sp. RC252; assembly: GCF_044909215.1. Taxonomy (NCBI): domain Bacteria; kingdom Bacillati; phylum Bacillota; class Bacilli; order Caryophanales; family Bacillaceae; genus Bacillus; species Bacillus sp. RC252. The sequence goes on from NZ_JBIYDV010000007.1 coordinate 141,289, forward strand.
CTATCTTAGCAGATTTATCTTCTCTTTCTAATGCCGTCATTTGTTCTTCAATCAATTTGATTTCTTCTTGCCTTTTAGCTTTTCTTTCCCTGTAAGTAATAATATCTATCTCATCTTCTTCAAACAGGATATTGATTTTATTTAAAGCCCTCGTGGACTTATTCAATTGACTTAATAGCTTCTCTTTTCTATATTGAGTATCGTCCTCATGTTTATCTTCTTCAAGTATTTCTAGTGCTTTTAGAATATTTTCTTTATATCCTAATACTTCTCCTTTAATCATGGCTAATACAGGATTATAATAGAAGCTTCTGTTACCGCACTTACAATGTTTAATATAAATCTTATTAAGACGTTTATGATTATTACATCCTTGTATTTTCCCGCAGTTCGCACAGTATATAAGATTACTTGTAGGATATATTCTGTTTTTACTTCTCGGTGCTTTAAATGAATACTCATTAACGATTTTATTGGCTGAACCCCATGTAGCTTCGTCAACTATGGCTGGATGTACATTATGAACCATTACCCATTCTTCCTTAGGTCTAAGCTTATACTGACCAATAGTTTTGTTACTTGCTATGGTTCCTTTATAAGCTTCATTATTTACTATCCGTACAATGCTATTGTATTTAAAATCGTAACCCTGTCTTGTTTTTATTCCCATCTTATTTAATTGTCTAATAAGTGAGGGTATGGTTGTACCTTTAATAATTTCAGAAAAGATAAACTGAATATCATTAGCACGTTCATTAGGAACAAGCTTTTTAGTTTTTGTATCTTTAGTATAACCTAACGGTGCTATCCCATTAGTCCAATGTCCTTGTTTTTGGGCGTATTCTTTCCCTCTTCTCATACGTTTTAATATTTGCTTATATTCTCCACTAGCAATAAGGTTAGTTATCCCTAATAATAAACTGTCATCATCTCTAGTAAGATCATACATCCGATACGGTGTGACTATATAAGTTTCTGTTTCCAAAAGTATTCTCTTTATTAGACTAGCGTCAAACTCGTTTCTCGAGAGTCTATCAACGTCCATTATAACTACAGCATCATAATAATTCTGTTCCACTCGGTCTAAAAGTTTAACCATTTGTTCTCGATTTATAATAGTGCTACTTGAAGCCACTTCTTCAAATAACTCATATGACCATTTATTTTTATTACATAAGCTAATCAATGTTTGACGGTGGTTAGCTAGTACTTGTTCAATTCCTTGATTTTCTTCATCACGACTTAATCGCAAATATACTGCGACATGTTTTATATTCTCGTTGCTATATAGCATATAATCACCTTCCTAAAGGCAATTATATAATGTTGTCCCTAAGCACTCAACCAGTCGGCCCAGTAAATAAGAGTAACCCATGCGAATGCTTTAAAAAAGAGAGTAATTTTTCCGCTGAACTTGGAAATAACGAAAGGTGAGACAACGGCTGTACAGATGCTTGTAAATGGAGGCGAATAACGAGACTTTCTTGATATACTGTTGGAAGTGTTGAAAGGCGTAAATACACTTCTTGTCCATCAATTTGTAAGTACAACGAACCATTTTGAGGTTTTCTCCTCTCTCCTATATCCATTGATGCTAAAAATTTAAAGTGCGAAACAAGCTTTTCTCCAAACCCCTTTTCAATACACCGTTTCGTAATTAAATCTTTTCCAATACGTAATTGAATCGCCACATCCTTCTGCCTGGGCACAATATGTAAGTCCGATGCTTGCACCCCACAAGCTTCTTTCATAATCATATTTGCAAAAAGCTCGACACTATTCATCAAGTTTCCCTCCTCACTATGTATATATCATGAAAAAATGCACAAGAAAAATTAGAGATTTTGTATTTTCACTAGGAGAAAAAGGGAAAATATGTTTGTGAAAATATGAACAATTTCTGAACTATTGTCTGAAATTACCTATATGGAAGTTTATCTGTATTATAATGTTAATATCTTGGATAAAGTGATAAAGGTGGAGATCCTAATGGAACAAGCTTTAAAAATTACAGGTGTGTTATCTGACCCTACTCGTTATTACATTTATAAATATATTTCGCAAAAGCATAATTACGTAACTGTACAAGAAATTGCAGATGAGTTTAATATTCATCCAAACGTAGCGCGTTTACATTTATCTAAATTAGAAGATGTTAATATGCTCAAATCAGAAACAAAAAAAACTGGGAAAGGCGGAAGACCAAGCAGACTATACGTCTTGTCTCAAGATGTCATCCAGTTACAATTCCCATTTCGCGATTATCAATTATTAGCGCAGATAGCATTTAATTCACTGCTAAGCTTAGGTAGTGCTGGTGAAAAAGCGCTATATGAAACAGGGAAACAATTCGGCAAAGAATTAATGCAACAACATATGCATCGCTTAAATGTAAGTGCAGAAGCATTGACGATAGAACAAAAAATGCTAATCGCAAAAGAAGCATTCTCAACAGCTGGCTTATCTCCTGCTTTTGAATTAAGTACAGATGGCACAAAAATTTTCTATGATGTACACAATTGTCCATTTAAAGAAGTTGCTGCGCATCATCCGACTGAAATTTGTAATATGCACGGAGATATGATGAAGGGGATTTTTGAAATCCTATTCCCGAACGTGGAATTAACACGAAACGATAGTCTACTAGATGGATGCAAATCTTGTAACTATAAAGTGAAACTTTAATCAGTGGGGGGTGTTCTTCCCCCACTGATTATTAGCTTTCACCAATCGGGCTTTTACGGGCAGTTATCTCCCACCTAACTTCTTTGCTCAAGCCGAATTTTGAGGTGGGAGTTTTACTGCCCGTTAATGCGGGATAAAGTTCAAATTTAGTTTTTCAACTAAGAAGAAGTCAATATTATAATTGGCTTCTTTTTTATATGAATGAATATTTACAATAGTTAGAAAAATAAACTATAATGAAAAGAGGTTTTACTTTTTTTAGAAAAGGAGGGAGATGGCATGGAGCGCATGTTTCGCGTTCTCGGCTTTTGGACTGGAATTTTCTCGGTTATGTTTTACGTAGGGGATATGCATTCGACCGCACTACTATTTTTAGGACAAACAGGATTCTTCGTACTTTTAAGTTATTTAAAATTAACAGAGCGTATGTATATATACGTATTCGGGGCATATTTAACCGTTTTCTTCATCGGATTTACATGGTACACAACATTTTTACTTGTCCCTGGAGCTGGGCATTAAGAGATGGCAAATTGCCATCTTTTTTTTAATCCCGCAATTCCCTAGTTGACTTATAGGTTTTATTACCTTATATTCTATATAACACATTGGAATTAGGGGGAATTAATATGAATACACTGCTTGTCGGAATTAACATCACAGTCATGCTCATTTTAGTTGGCGTATTGTATTATATGCAACGTAAGCATGTATCTTTTAATAAACGTGTATTTACTGCTTTAGGAGTCGGAATTATCTTTGGTCTTATATTACAATTTATTTATGAACCTACTTCTAAAGTAATTATCGAATCAAATACCTGGTTTAGTTTAATTGGTAACGGTTATGTGAAATTACTTCAAATGATCGTTATGCCACTTATTTTAGTATCTATTATTTCAGCATTTACAAAATTACAATTAACGAAAAACCTTGGTAAAATCAGTGGTCTTATTATCGGAATTTTAATTCTTACTACAGGAATTGCCGCAGCTGTCGGTATAGCTGCAAGCGCAGGATTTGATGTATCAGCAACAGGATTACAACAAGGTGATGCAGAATCTGCTCGTCTGAAATTAGTAGAAGAAAGATTTACTTCTATTGAAAAGACAACAATTCCAGACAAATTGTTAGAACTGTTGCCTACGAATCCTTTTCTTGATTTAACAGGTGCTCGTCCAACATCAACAATTTCTGTTGTAATATTCGCAGCCTTTATCGGGATTGCCTTTATAGGTGTAAAACGAAAATATCCAGAACAAGCAGAGCTATTTAAGAAAATGCTTGATGCTGTATATGCAATCGTAATGCGTATGGTAACATTAATTTTACGTCTTACTCCATACGGCGTATTAGCTCTTATGGCAAAGACAGTTGCTGGTAGCGATATTAACGCTATTTTAAAACTTGGTAACTTCGTGTTAGCATCTTACGTAGCTCTTATCGTAATGTTTATCATTCACTTATTATTAATCGCATTATCTGGTTTAAATCCAATTCAATATTTGAAAAAAGTGTTCCCTGTATTAACATTTGCATTCACATCTCGCTCTAGTGCTGGTGCAATGCCATTAAATATTGAAGCTCAAAAAGAAAAGCTTGGTATTTCTGAAGGAATCGCTAACTTCGCTGCATCCTTTGGAGTATCTATCGGTCAAAACGGTTGCGCAGGTATTTATCCAGCAATGCTTGCTATGATGGTCGCTCCAACTGTAGGAATTGATCCATTACAACCACAATTCATTTTAACTTTAATCGCTGTCGTTGCTATTAGCTCATTCGGTGTTGCCGGTGTTGGTGGCGGTGCAACATTCGCAGCGTTAATCGTACTATCTACAATGAACTTACCAATCGGTATTGTCGCTCTTGTTATCTCAGTTGAACCATTAATCGATATGGGTCGTACAGCTCTTAACGTAAGTGGTTCTATGACAGCTGGTCTTATTTCTAGTAAATGGCTTGGTGAATTAGATCAGGATACGTACAATCAAGATGATGTAAAAACTGGTGAGATTGCTTCATAATAAAAAAGGACGCTAACAATTTATACTGTTAGCGTCTTTTTTATTATGTTCCATCTCTATACATCTTCTCTTGAAAGTTATCACTCCAAGTATTCTTCTAGTTGCTCTTTTAACTCTTCCTCAATCTCATAACAAGATTCATCAACAAGTTCCCCTACTTTCTTACTCCCCCAAACTCTCGACTGAGTTGGCATCCCTAAAAAAGTATTTTCGCATCTCCAAATTGGAATAACGTAAAATTCAATCATCTCTCCTTCTTCATCTAATATCGCTATAGAAACTGATGAATAATATCCTATTTCAAAGGGATTTTCTTTTTCTCTTTCAACTCCAATGTAAACTCTTGTTCTTTATACTTCATTTCCGTATCCCCACACATAGAAAAAGAGAATATAATAACATATTCTCTTTTCTCAAATATATTTCATTATCTCACAGCCCGTCCCTTTCACAAATAACCATTTTGCTCGCACCATGTATGAAATTGTCCTACATCTACTCCAACTAACACGATATCCTTTAGCTCTACAGCAATACTTTGTTCCCCAATTACAATAGCAAAATGGGATTCTAATTGTTTTTCATTTTTCTTTACAGTTCCAATTCGGTTCCGATGCGGCCCATCTTTTATATATGCTTTTTGTCCTACAATATCAAAGTTCAAGATTCTCACCTCTTTTACTGCGCTCAAATTGGAAATACAATCTCCACCTCGGAAAATTTCCTTTCATTGCACTATTTCTCTATATATATGACGAAACAATAAAAGAGTCCTTCCTTCTTTACAATTATTTTTTCTTTGTTTCATTTTTATGATTGAAACGTAAAGTTTATAATAAAATACACTTGGAAGCGCTTTCTACGTAATTTTTTATGTTATAATATAAAAGTAGAACTTCGTAAAGAGGGTTAAAAAATGAATACAAACATGATTAACAAAGTAATTGAAGCATTAAAAGTATATGGCTTTCAGGATGTATCATTCTGTGAAGAAACGAAGCAATTTTTATTTCATAACGAAACCGATATTATGAGCGGCTATGCAGAAATAACATATAGTAGTCAATTCGAAAAATTTAACGTACAAATTCATCCAATTGAAACGCATCACCAAGCAGAGTTACAAGAGGTTGAAAGACATATACAAGCTTGCATACGAAAAGTAGAGTATTTAAATGCACTTCTTACTGGACAAACAAAGCTAGATGATAAAATTATTATTATGTAAAAAAAAAGAACGTGAAGCTATCACGTTCTTTTTCATTATACGTTCATTTTCCCCTTCAGCTGTAATCCTGTAACAGATTCTAATACATCCATCGCTTCTTCAAACGTCATATCAAAAATTGTCTTCTCTTCTATATAGGGAAACTGTCTAAAGCGCTTTTCTAACATTTTCACTGCATCCGATGTGAAGTTTGCGCTATCAATGCCAAATTCTGTTTCAAGAAGCACAATCCAATCTAACACATGAAAACCTAATCCATCTACGAATGAAATAAGTTTTTCTTCTGGCTGTGGAGATAAGAATACATTTCGCTCCAGCTCACTGAAAAGTTCTTCTCCTAAAATTCCTGCTAACTCATCATCATGTTCGCGTTCAATAATCTCTTCATAACCGTAATCATCAACAAGCTCTTCTACTTCTTCACTATCCGCAAAAAGCAATTGACTAAGAATTGCATCTTTCTTAAATTCACTGTTTTGTACAACCTCTAAAATACTTGTTTCCCATCCATTTTCTAATTTCATATTTATAACTCCTTTATATGCTTTACTTATAATAACTGTGCCCAAAATAGCCTAATGGTAACCTTCACTCTTTTTTTGCAAAAAATATTTCTCGCTGCATTCCCACGTCTAACATTCCACCTTATTCAATATATATGAGACAAGTCCCTCAATTTCTCCTTTGAAAATATCAACTTCTCGTAAATGGTAGAATGTAGTTTGCAACTCATTGCCCCTGTGATATATATAAATTTTCTTTTCTAAAGCAATTGCCATCCCTAATTCTGTATGACTTCCATTCCCACCCTCTAGTATGAGTAAGAAAACATCAGCTTCTCGTATCGCTTCTTGTTCTTCTTCACCAATCTTTTGCAATTGTTCTCTATTGGTTGCTCTTTCATTTTTCGTCCAATCATATGTATGCTGCCATCCCACTTCTTTCAACTGGCTTGATACGAAACGAACAAGATGTTTATTTTGAAATCCTGAAGCAATATAAAATTTCATTTATATTCACTCCTTAAATATGTATGGGGAAACTCCTTTTTTAGCGTTAATGGGATTTTTTCAAAAAAATCCCCATCCTTAGAACTTATTTGCGTTTCAATGATGGGGTGCCTCATGATCTTCTTTTATTTTTTGTTTTTTATAACTTTCATCAGCTAACATTTCTAGTTCAGCTGTTATTTCTGATTTTTCAAGCTCTCGTTCTTGTGAAAATTTCCGTGAAATATAAACAATAACACTACCAACGTACAACACAAAGCATATAATAAGTGCAGTATTTTCATAGAGACTTAGCTCCAACACAGTCACTCCTAATCCATTCGTATTTTCACGCTTAATCAATTGGAATTTCCCTATTAACCATTTGTTACCCCGCATTAACGGGCAGTAAGACCCCCACCTCAAAATTCAGCGAAAACAAAGAAGTTAGGTATGGGATTAACTGCCCGTAAAAGCCCGATTGGTGAGGGCTAATAATCAGTGGGGATGACCCCCCCACTGATTAAAGTTTCACTTTATTGTAACATAAAAATATCAATTCTTGGAATCTTTCATCCTACTAAAAAAGACATGATTGTTTAATCATGCCTCTGAAATATGTTGAATGATAGTTTTAATCGCTTCTTTCCCATTATATTTTTTTAATGCTGTTTTATACGTCTCATTATTATGAGATAGCTCTTCTATATGCTTTATAAGTGAGTTCACCGTTACATCCTCTTCATATAATACCGATGCATACCCTTGTCTTTTAAAGGATTCAGCATTTAAAATTTGATCTCCACGGCTTGCAAATTTCGATAACGGAATTAACACCATCGGCTTTTGCATTGTTAAAAATTCAAAAATCGCGTTGGATCCCGCACGTGAAATAACAAAATCTGTTGCTGCTAATATATCCGGCAACTCTTCATGTACATATTCAAATTGTCTATATCCTTCTTTATTTTGTAAGGATTCATCAAGATTTCCTTTTCCGCAAAGATGCACAATTTGATAATTTTTCAGAAGATCTGGAAGTGCCGATCGAACCGTTTCATTAATTTTCTTTGCGCCTAAACTTCCTCCCATAACAGTAATAACTGATTTCTTCCGGGAAAACCCTAGAAACTTTAAACCTTTTTCAAGATTCCCTCTTAGTACGTCTTCACGTACAGGCGATCCTGTATATATTACTTTTTCTTTCGGTAAATGTTTCGCTGCTTCTTCAAATGTAACAAATATTTTCGAGGCAAAACGGAGCGCAATTTTATTTGCTAGTCCAGGTGTCATATCAGATTCATGTAATAAAACTGGCACCCTATTTAGCCACCCTCCTATTACGACTGGTACGGATACGAAACCACCTTTTGAAAAAATAACATCCGGTTTTAGTTTACGAATTGTTACGTACGCATCCATAACACCCTTCATCACGAGAAAAGGATCTTTTATATTTTTCAAATCAAAATAACGACGTAGCTTCCCGCTTGCAATACTATGGTATGGGATTCCTTCTTTTTCTATAATCGTTTTCTCAATACCTTGATAAGAACCAATATAAGAGATATCCCAGTTCTGCTTTTGTAAATGTGGAATAATTGCTAAATTAGGTGTTACATGCCCGGCCGAACCGCCACCTGTAAAGACTATTTTTTTCATACGTCTCCCCCTTCTACACTATAGTACACTAAAATACCTTGCCTCAGGGTGAGAAAATACCATAGCCGTTACAGACGCTTCTGGCTCCATCATAAATCCTTCTGTTAATGAAATACCTATTTCTTCTGGATGAATTAAGCGAAATAATTTTTCTTGATCAGCAAGTTCTGGGCATGCTGGATAACCAAATGATACGCGTATTCCTCTATATTTCGTACGGAATCTCTCTTCCATCGTCAGTTCAGGTGAATCTGGAATTCCCCAACGATCACGAATGAGCATATGTGTTTTTTCAGCAAGTCCTTCTGCTAATTCAAGTGCTAACGACTGAATCGCATGACTGCGTAAATAATCTCCCTTCGCCTTCCATTCCTCTGCAATATCTCGAACCCCTTCTCCAACGGTAACAGATAAGAAAGCGACATAATCCATCTCATCTCCAATCGGGCGTATATAATCTCCTAAAGTACGGTATGGTGCTTTTCCTTGTCTCGGAAATTCAAATCGCTCTATAATACGTGTGTGATCTTCCGGATCGTATATAATTATATTTTGTCCATCACTTTGCGCCGGGAAAAATTGATACACCGCTTTTGGGCGTAACCAAGATTGTCCTTCTTGTAATAATTCATCAATTAAATAATTTAGCTCATGTGCTCTTTTATCCCCTTCTTGCAAGAGTTTTTTTACGTTTCCTTTTAACCCAAGATGGTGTCCAATTAACATTTGTCTATTTAAAAACGGTGCAAGATGAAGGGCAGGAATATCCCGTAATACAACTCGTTTCGTCGAATCTGGCACTATAACAGGTGCTTTTGGCAACGGCTCAATAACTGCGGGAATTTCTATTTTTTTCTCCTCTTGTTTCACAATATGAAGATGGCGTTCCTTTTTATCTCGCTTCATCTTTTCACGTTCTTCTTCCTTTTGTAATTTGTTAATAATATCAAGACCTGTCATTGCATCACTTGCATAACATACGAGCCCTTTATAAGATGGAGAAATACGATTATCTGTAAATTTCCTCGTTAGTGCTGCACCACCTACAACAATTGGAATATCAATATTCGCTGCTTTTAAATCTTCAGCAGTCGTTACCATTTGTTGCGCTGATTTTACTAACAAACCAGAAAGGCCAATAATATCAGGTTTCTTTTCTTGTACTTCTTGAACAATTCGATCCGAACGAACATTAATTCCTAAATTAATAATTTCATATCCGTTATTTGATAAAATAATTTCAACAAGGTTTTTCCCAATATCATGTACGTCTCCTTTAACAGTCGCTAATAATACTTTCCCTTTTTTTGCACTCTCACTAGATTCCATATGTGGCTCTAAATAACTTACGGCAGCTTTCATACTTTCAGCACTTTGCAATACTTCAGCAACGATAAGCTCATTACCATTAAATAATCGTCCCACCTCATCCATTCCTGTCATAAGCGGCCCGTTAATAATATCCAGAGGTTTTCGTCCTTCTGTAAGCGCGAGACTTAGATCTTCTTGTAGTCCTTGCTTCGTACCTTCCACAATATAATTTGCCAGTCGTTCATCAAGCGTTAGCGTTTCTTGTGTAGCGACTTCTTTCTTTTTGGCAACACGGTAAAAGTTTGTGAATTTTTCTAACGTCTCTTTCGTCGTTTCAAATAATAATGCATCCGCAAGACGTTTTTCTTCCTCTGGAATTAACGCATAGCGTTCTAATTTTTCCGTATTAACAATCGCATAATCTAATCCTGCTTTCGTTGCATGATATAGAAAGACAGAGTTTAATACTTCACGTCCAGCTGGTGGTAAACCAAAAGATATATTACTCACACCTAGAATCGTTAAACATTCTGGTAACGCTTCTTTAATAAGACGAATTCCTTCTATAGTCGCTGCCGCTGAACCTATATATTCTTCATCACCTGTTCCTACAGGAAACACAAGCGCATCAAAAATAATATCAGATGGGCGTATACCATACTTTTTCGTTAGTAATTCATAGCTTCTTTTAGCAATCTCTATCTTTCTTTCTGCACTAACTGCCATACCATCTTCATCAATTGTCCCTACAACTATCGCAGCACCGTATTTCCGAAGAAGGGGTGTCACTTTTTCAAAACGTTCTTCTCCATCCTCTAAATTAATAGAATTGATAACACCTTTTCCTTGAATATAAGTAAGAGCTTTCGCCATAACATTTTCATCTGTTGAATCAATCATAATCGGTACTTTTAACACTTTCGTAACTTCTGCCAAGAATCTTTCCATATCTTCTATTTCATCACGATCAGGGTCTGCCATACAAATATCAATAATATGAGCATTTTTCTTCACTTGCGCTCTTGCCACTTCAGCAGCCTCTTCAAATTTCCCTTCTGCTACTAATCTTTTAAACTTACGCGATCCAATTACATTCGTCCTTTCTCCAACAAATAAAGGCCTCATAGAATCATCATATTGCAACGCTTCTAGTCCACTAATTCCATGTCCAACCCTTTCATGATGCTCACGAGGATTAATCGAGGCAAGCGCCGATTTCATTACACGTATATGTTCTGGTGTTGTGCCACAACAACCACCAATAATATTAATCCATCCTTCTTCAGCAAAACGTTTTACTTTTTCAGCAAGTGACGCTGGAGATTCGTGATAATGCCCATCTTCATCAGGAAGACCAGCGTTTGGATAACACGAAATATAACACTCCGATAAATCAGATAGGGAACGTATATGTTCCCTCATAAATTCTGGACCAGTAGCACAGTTTAATCCAACCGATAATGGCTTCATATGCTCTACCGATAAATAAAAGGCTTCGATCGTTTGACCCGCTAAAGTCGTTCCCATCGGTTCAATTGTTCCAGAAATCATAATAGGTACTATTTTGTTTAGTTCTTCAAACGCCGATTGAATTCCAATGTACGCAGCTTTCACATTACGCATATCTTGACTCGTTTCAACGAGTAATACATCAACTTCTCCTCTTAATAGTCCTCTCGCTTGCCTTGTATAGGCTTCAATTAACTCTTCAAAAGTCACACCACCTGTAACACTAATCGCTTTCGTCGTTGGTCCCATCGCTCCCGCAACATACACTTCTTTCCCACTTTCTTTAACCGCTTGCTTCGCCAAAAGCGCTGCCCTTTCGTTTAACTCTTCATCTAAATGAGACAATGCATAATCACTTAATACAATATTTGTTGCACCAAACGTATTCGTTTCAATAATATCTGCTCCAGCTTCAATGTAGACTTTATGAATATTTAAAATAACATCCGGTCTTATTTTTACTAAATATTCATTACAACCTTCGTATTCTTCTCCTCCAAAATCTTCCGCTGTTAAGTCTTCTTGCTGGATCATCGTTCCCATTGCACCATCTAATATTAAAATTTCATGTTGTAATCTCTCTTCTATTCGTTTCATCAATTAATACCTTCTTTCACTTCTTGCTTTTCTCTCACATATTTCACGAGATGTTCTGTAATTTCATATTTTAAAAACGGTGTAATAAGATAAATACCGTTAAAGTATTTCATCGCCGCATCGATCAACTCTTGTGAAATACGAATCCCTTCCTCTATGGCTGCCTCTTTCGTTTCATGTCCATCCATTCTTTGTCTTATCTCTTCAGGGAGAGTAATACCCGGCACTTCAAAATGAAGAAAATCTGCGTTCCGCTTACTTACTAACGGCATAATTCCAATAAAGATAGGTTGTTCCAAATGCTTTGTCGCTTCATATACTTCTTCTATTAAAGCAACATCATATATCGGCTGCGTTAAGAAATATTCAGCACCAGCATCAATTTTTCGTTCCATTCGCTTGACCGCTGCTTTTAAATGCCTTACATGAGGATTGAATGCACCTCCAACAGAAAATCTTGTTGCCGGACCAATTGATTTCCCTAAAATAGAGCGACCGTCGTTCATCTCTTTAATCATTTTAATGAGCTCTATCGATGACAAATCATATACAGAAGTTGCACCTGGGAAATCACCAACACGCGCTGGATCACCAGTTAAAGCTAGCACTTCCTCCATACCTAATGCTGATAATCCAAGTAAGTGAGACTGTAGTCCAATGACGTTATGGTCTCTACACGTTAAATGCGTCAATACTGGAATATCATGCTTCGTTAATAATGCACCCATAGCCATATTCGAAACACGAGGAGATGCTAATGAATTATCTGCTAGAGTAATAGCATCCGCTCCAGCCCTTTTCAGTGCTCTTGCCCCTTCAAAAAAACGCTGCGTGTCTAACGTTTTCGGTGGATCTAATTCCACTACAACTGTCGTTTGTTTCTTTGCCTTTTCTGCTAGAGTAACATGAGCTCTCGAACGCTTCTCATGTGTATGGACCACTTTAGGCCTTTGAATCGTCTCCTTTGCTATTACAGGTGCAACATTTGCAATAGCACGTTTCATTCCTTCAATATGTTCCGGGGTAGTACCACAACAACCACCTAATAAACGAATACCTTGTTCAATAAATTTCGGTGTCATTTCTTCAAAATACGCTGGACTTCCCTCATATACGTAACGCCCTTCCACATAATTCGGGAGACCTGCATTCGGATATGCTGATAAATAGCCATTTTGAGGAATCGATATCATTTTGAAAGCTTCCGTCATGTGAAGCGGGCCTAGTTGACAGTTCAACCCAACAACATTGGCACCGTAATCCAAAAGCTGTTTTAATATTTCATTGACATCATTCCCATTTTGAGTCGTACCTGCCTCATGTAACGCTAACTGAGCAACAATCGGAATATTCGTTTGTTTACGCAATACTTTAACGGCATGCAATAATTCAAATTCATCATAAAAAGTTTCTAATAGTAATCCATCAACCTGTTCTTCTAGTAAAGCACCTGCCTGCTCAAGTAACATAAATTCTCGCTCTATATCAGTCGTTGTAACAGCACCAATATGTTTCATACCTCCAATTGTCCCTAAAATTGCATTCCGATCTGTTACTGATGCTTTCGCAATATTCACTGCCGCTTTATTAATTTGGACAACTTGATTTTCTAGACCATACATGCGGAGTTTCGCTTCATTCGCACCATACGTATTCGTTTGAATAACATCCGCTCCAGCAGCTACATATTGTTTATGGATCGATATAATTAAGTCCGGATCAGACAAATTCAATTCTTCAAAACTACTTTGTAAACCATGCGAATGTAATAACGTTCCAACCGCACCATCACCTATTACAATTCCTTTTGATAATAAATCTAGTAATTTCACGAATCTCCCTCATTTCTATCAATATAAAAAACCCCCTCTTCGCTTTGAAGAGGGGGACATAATTGTTCCTCCTCTTATCATGCAAAACACACGTTTTGCAGGTTTTAGCACCGTTTCAAACATTTAGTTTGAAGGTTGCCGGGTTTCACAGGGCCTTTCCCTCCACCGCTCTCAATAAGAGTTTGTCTTTATTATTTTATTTATGTAGCTAAAAGGAAATACGTTCCCCTTTTAACAATGTTTGTTAATTTTTTTATAAATTTAGCACGCACTAAAATAAAAGTCAATGACACTTGCGGAAAAATAAAAATTATTTAAAATAGAGTTGCAATTCAATTATCTTTTGTTGTAAAGTTAAAACCATAATAAAATTTCATACGAACATTCTTATCTAGAGAGGTAGAGGGACTGGCCCTTTGACGCCTCAGCAACCATTAACATTCATTCGTTAATAAGGTGCTAATTCCAGCAAATTGTGAAAGATTTGACAGATGAGAAGAAGACTCTATTCAATCCGAAAGCCTTCTTCTTAGAAGGCTTTTTTTATTTTCACTTAGTCGTTCACTTTAAAAAGGGGGAATTTTCACATGTCAACAATCGAAACAAAACTAGCACAAATCGGGAACCGTAGCGAAGCTACAACAGGAACTGTTAATCCACCTGTTTATTTCTCAACTGCTTATCGTCACGAAGGAATTGGTAAATCTACTGGTTTTGACTATTCAAGAACTGGAAATCCGACTCGCGGTCTTTTAGAACAGGCAATTGCAGACTTAGAAAGCGGTGAGCAAGGTTATGCCTGTAGTTCAGGAATGGCGGCTGTTCTCCTTGTCCTTTCACTATTCCGTTCCGGAGATGAGCTTATCGTATCTGAAGACTTATACGGGGGAACATATCGTCTATTTTCCGAACATGAAGACAAGTGGAATATTCGATGTAGATACGTAGATACACAATCTATTAAACAAATTGAGCAAGCAATCACATCTCAAACGAAGGCTATTTTCATAGAAACACCGACTAATCCATTAATGCAAGTAACTGATATCGTAAGTGTAGCAAGTGTAGCGAAAAGGCACGGACTACTTCTTATTGTAGATAACACGTTCTATACACCTTATATACAGCAACCATTAACAGAAGGTGCAAACATCGTCCTTCATAGCGCAACTAAATATTTAGGCGGTCATAACGATGTACTAAGCGGACTTGTCGTTGCGAAAGGGAAATCTCTTTGCCAGGAGCTTGCTCATTACCATAATGCCTCTGGTGCTGTCTTAAGCCCGTTTGATTCATGGCTATTAATTCGAGGGATGAAGACTTTAGCACTTCGCATGAAGCAGCATGAAGAAAACGCTCATGCAATTGTTGCTTATTTAAATGATGAAGATGGTGTGACAGATGTATTTTATCCAGGAAGAGGTGGTATGATTTCATTTCGCCTTCAAGATGAAACTTGGATTAATCCTTTCTTACAATCTTTATCCTTAATTACATTTGCTGAAAGTCTTGGCGGCGTCGAAAGTTTAATGACTTATCCAGCAACGCAAACTCATGCCGACATTCCAGAAGATGTTCGAACAGCACGTGGTGTGTGTAATCGTCTTCTCCGTTTTTCAGTCGGCATCGAAAATAGCAACGACTTAATTCAAGACTTAAAGCAAGCAATTAAACTTGTAAAAGAAGGTGTAAGAATATGAGTTATTCCATAGATACGCTTTTACTGCATAATCAATACAAGCATGACTCACACACAGGAGCTGTTAACGTTCCCATCTATAACACATCAACATTCCATCAGTTTGATGTAGATGCTTTCGGAAAGTATGACTATAGTAGATCTGGAAATCCAACACGTGAAGCTCTTGAAGATATCATTGCTTTATTAGAAGGCGGGACAAAAGGATTTGCCTTTGCATCAGGCATTGCAGCCATTTCTACTGCATTTCTCCTTCTTTCACAAGGTGACCATGTTCTTATTTCAGAAGATGTATATGGAGGCACTTATCGAATTGTTACTGAAGTTCTCTCCCGTTATGGTGTTTCACATACATTTGTGGATATGACCAATGTGGAAGAAGTAAAAGAAAACATTAAACCAAATACGAAGCTCTTTTATGTAGAAACACCTTCTAACCCACTTTTAAAAGTGACAGATATTCGTGCTGTTTCTAATCTTGCAAAATCTATTGGTGCTCTTACTTTTGTTGATAATACATTTTTGACACCACTATTTCAAAAACCGCTTGATCTTGGCGCAGATGTCGTTCTTCATAGTGCTACAAAATTCATTGCCGGTCATAGTGATGTTACTGCCGGATTAGCAGTTGTAAAAGATGCCGAACTCGCTCAAAAACTTGGATTTTTACAAAATGCATTCGGCGCTATTTTAGGTCCTCAAGATTGTTCTCTCGTACTTCGCGGCCTAAAAACATTGCATGTACGTCTTGAGCATTCAGCTGCAAACGCCAATAAAATTGCACACTATTTACAAGAGCACACTAAAGTTCAAAATGTCTATTATCCTGGCTTACAAACACATCTTGGATTTGACATTCAACAATCTCAAGCTACATCAGCCGGAGCTGTCCTATCTTTCACTTTACAATCAGAAGACGCACTCCGCCAATTTTTATCAAAAGTAAAATTACCTGTCTTCGCAGTTAGTTTAGGAGCTGTCGAATCGATTCTTTCCTACCCAGCTAAAATGTCACATGCAGCACTGTCGCAAGAAGCTCGTGATGAAAGAGGTATTTCTAATTCATTACTTCGGTTATCCGTTGGCCTTGAAAATGTTGACGATTTAATATCCGATTTTGAAAATGCCCTTTCTTATGTAGAAGAACCTGTAAATGCATAGGACGAACAGAAGATATGAAATTAAGTTTTCATATCTTCTGTTTTATGCCGTTAAGTATATTTTTTACTTTTCGTATAGTTCATAAAAAAACGAAAGAGCACCATCTATTTCCAAGTAATGAATTAATTGATATATTAAAAAGTAAAAAAGGGGCAAAAATAATGGATACTTGTGCAGATGTTTTAATCGTTATCGATTTACAAAATGGGGTATGTTATAGCGGAGAGCATTTATTTGATTTACAAAACTTGCTTACAAAAGTAAATAAAAGAATTTCTTCCTATAGAAAATCAAATAAACCAATCATTTTTGTTCAACATTGTGATGATGATTTAGTACCCGAAAAAGAACTTTGGGCTATTCATACCGATCTAGATGTTCAAGAACAAGATTTTTTTGTAAGAAAAACACATGCAAATTCATTTTATAAAACGAACTTAAAAGAGATTTTAGACCAATTATCTGTACATCATATTGAATTTTGTGGTGCCCAAACAGAGTACTGTATGGATGCTACGATTAAATTTGCCCATGGACTGGGATACGAAAACTTCATGGTACAGAAAACAACCTCTACGTTAAATAATCCATTTATGTCCGCAAAAGAGACAATTAATTTTTATGAGAATATATGGAATCACAGATTTTTAAAATTGATACAAGATGAACTCTAGAATAAATGACTAATGACTTAATTATTCTAAGATTTATCAGTTACATCCAAACATTTCATTATCATCATAATGAAGCTGATCATAATCAGCTTCTTTTCTTTTAACCTGTTATATATTCTATATATAACATTATAATTCCTTTGTCATATTATTTTAAAAATTTTGTATATTCATTTGAAAGAATAAGAAAATCATGATAAAATTGTGTTACGAATATATCTATATCTTTCAATTTTTGAAACGCATCAAAATTTTCACTCAAAAATGTCATTTTACAAAACTGTGCAAATTTATCTATTTTATTTACATCAGGGTCTCTTTTCTTACAATTTCTTTACTTTAGGACTTTTTTTCTGCAACAACTGTTTTCTTTTCTTTGATTTTTTGGTATGTATAGTATGGTATAACAGCTCACACGGAGGTGGAAAAGAACATGTTAGAAACCTTTCAAAAAGAAATAGAACTATATGAAAGCAATGCAGAATTATTGAAAGTGCTTGCTCATCCTGTTCGCTTATGTATTGTAAAGGGATTAATTGAACGTGGCCCAAGCAACGTTTCTACAATGTACACAGGCTTAAACATGCCACAATCTACAATTTCACAGCATTTAGCAAAGTTAAAAAGTGCTAAAATCGTTTCTAGTGAAAGAAAAGGATTGGAAATTTACTACAAAGTAGAAAACGAAACAATTATTCAACTCGTTCGTGTATTATTAGGTTAGGGACCTATAGACAGAGAAAAAGAGTGTATTCTATATTTTTCATCTCATATCTTTAATATAAATATATATCATGAGAGAAAATATATAATGCTACATAATTAAAAGTCGTATTAAAAAACAAGACACAGAAAATACTGTGTCTTGTTTTTTTCATATCGTTAAATATTGATTCAAAAGTAAATTCTTCATATCTTTTGTGTGTATAACAACATCGAAAGCATTACCTAATCCTCCGTTCAAAATCATAGAGCGAATAGCTCTATTTAGTTTTTGAGTTTCAGAAAAAGGGTTGGTATCTTGATGGCTAGCAAGCTGATCTAATATTCCTGCTGCTAACAAAAACTCTGATTGCTTCCTATGCCATATCGTATTAATTCCGTGCAGCTCAAAATTCATCTTCAACTCATCCCAATGAACATGCGTAGTAAGGTCCATTTCTCCTGGATATGCAAGAGGATTACGAATTAGCTTGTGCTTATAATATCCTCTTAAACTTCCTTCACGATGTGCAGGATGCATCCATTCTTCTTTTGTATATCCATAATCAACTGTAATACATATACCTTTCTGAAACCATTTCGCAATCTCTTCTATATACTCTTCCATTGCAATAGGCACTTCAAAGCGCTGTCCCTCAGCAATATGAATGTTATATTTCAATAAGTAACGACCGACTCTTTTCTCTATCGGTCTAAATACTTCTGTAAGGTTTCCCTCATCTGTATACGTGATACGTACTTCATACAAAATTCCATTTCTTTTCTCAACTATCTCAACAGGAAACGCATCAAATAATTCATTCGAAAAAATAATTCCTTCGAAAGACTCTCCCATTTCAATATAAGATGTATAATACGACACATTATCAAATAAGCAAAGCCTCTCCTGTTGTAGCCTTCTATGAAAAGGGCTCACTTCAATAATTGAATAGTTTAAATTGATAAAGGTTTCCGGAGATAATTGTTTCCATTCTTGTAAAACATCATAGGCAAACTTTCCTGTTCCCCCACCAATCTCACAAATATTTGGAGAAACTTCTCCCTTTTCAACAAGCCGAATAAAAAACTTAGCAAAAGTCTTCGCAAATACAGAAGATACATTGCTACTCGTAAAAAAATCTCCCTGTCTTCCGATTTTTTCACGTTCTCTCATATAATACCCATGTTCCTCTGCATATAATACGAGGTTCATATACGTACTATATGAAATCGAATGATCCTTTTCTTTTCCCATCCATTCTCTTAAATTGAGCTCCATCCCCATAATGACTCCTTATTGTAAAAATGGATTATTTTCTTTTTCAAAACCAATGCTTGTTTCTGGACCGTGTCCACATAGCACCGCTGTTTCATCTGGTAATACAAATAATTTCTCTTCAATACTTCCAATTAATTCAGCAAAACTTCCACCAGGTAAATCCGTTCTTCCAATACTCATTTGGAACAATACATCTCCAGAAAATACAGCATTCGCTTCTTTACTGTAATAAGAAATACTTCCTGGAGAATGTCCTGGTGTCTCAAAAATTTCAAAACTAAAAGAACCGATCGTTAATGTACCCTCTTCGTCAATAATATGGTCTGCTGGTTTTGCTGTAATACTGCGGTTCATCATAAAAATTTGCGAGCCATTCACAGTTGCATCTCCTAACCAATCCGCTTCTTCTTTATGTACGTATACAGGAATATGAAAAGCGTCTCTCACGGCATCAACAGCACCAATATGATCAAAGTGAGCATGTGTTAATAAAACCGCAAGTGGCTTTAACTGCGCTTCCTGTAAATATGTAACAAGTTTCTCTCCTTCATGACCAGGATCAAAAATAATACACTCATTTTGATCATTCGTTAAAATATAAGCATTTGTTTGTAATGGGCCTAAAGGCATTTGTATCCATTTCATATGAAAATCTCCTCCAGTTATTTAATTTACTTTTAATGATACAACATTTCTTTCTCTTAGGAAAAGAAGGCGTGTTATCTCGACAATCATTTTTAAAACATGTACAATATAAAAGAGTAAATATTCTAAAAACTCATCATAAGGAATGAGTAGACAGAGGAGGATATTGTATGGGCCTTGTTATTATTTTTACGCTAGTCACTCTGTTAGCTGTATTTGCTACGCTTAGAACACTTCGCGAAAAAAACTTATTCGCGGGCGGCTTCGCTATTGCAACCGTACTTGTTTTCGGATGGTTTACAATCATGACTGTTCTATATAATGGGTACCCACCAGCTTAATCCATTTACATTTTTATTCTCCAACAAGATCTTGCATAAAAAGAGGAAGGGGGCCCCTTCCTCTTTTCATTATTCACAACTTATATTATCTTCCCCTCGTATTTGTGCTTTTTTACAAGCCACGCTCCTCCAATTACACCTGCATCATTACCAAGTATTGCAATTGCTAACTTTGTGCTCTTTACAGCACGAGAGAAAGCATATTGCTCGAAATAACGTTGAATTGGCTCTAATAGTGCGTCTCCAGCTTTAGATACGCCACCACCAATTACGATTTTCTCTGGGTTCAACGTACTAGCAAGGTTCGCTACAGCTAATCCTAAATAAGAAGCTACTTTTTCCACTACTTCACCTGCTAGTTCGTCACCTTGTCCAAGCGCTTCAAACACATCTTTTGATGTAATAAGCCCTTCTTCTGCTAACATGGAACGTAAAACACTTTCTTTATCTGTCTCTTGTATTTGTTGCATAGCAACACGTACAATACCTGTTGCAGAGGCTACCGTTTCTAAACAACCCGACTTCCCGCAATTACATGGAAAAGCGTTCTCTGTAACAACTGTAATATGTCCAATCTCACCAGCAGCACCGCTTATACCATGTACAATCTCACCATTGGCGATAACACCACCACCAACACCAGTGCCAAGTGTCATACAAATTAAATCTTTTGCTCCTTCACCAGCACCTTTCCACATTTCACCAAGCGCCGCTAAGTTTGCATCATTATCAATAACAACAGGTAATCCCGTTTCTACTTCTAGTAAATCTTTTAACGGATAGTTTTTCCATCCTAAATTAACCGCTTCATAAATCATTCCAGTTGCCACATGTACAGGACCAGGAGCTCCCATACCAATACCAATTAGCTTACTTTTTAATTCACCTAATTCTTCTAACTTTTTATCAATAGCTTTCGCTACATCAAGTGTAATATGTTTTCCTTGTTCATTTGTATTCGTAGGGATTTCCCACTTATGTAAAATTTCACCGTACACATTAATAAATGCTAATTTAATCGTTGTACCACCAAGGTCAACACCAACTAACCATTTCTCTTCCATGTTACGTACCTACCTTTATCTAATTCTTATTTAGCTCTTTTTGAATTTCTTGCTTCAATAAAAATAAAGCTGTTTGATAGTCTTGTGGATCGATTAGCTGTGATTGATTTAATTCACGCAATTCATCTTGCATTAATTGTAAATCTGCAATTCGATCACCCGTATAAATAATCGTACCAAATTTCTTTAGCAATTGCTGAATATCATAAATGGATATCATTTCATCACCCTTTATGCTCACTTACTATAAAAAAATTATAATAAGAAAACGTTCACATATTTTATTATAATCAAGAAGAAAAAGTCTCGTCAATTTTTATTTGTCTATACAAGCCCATTTATAACCATTGTTCCTTTTTCTGTAATAATTTTTTCTACATTTTCATCAAATGGCTCTACTGGAATATGTTCTACCATTTGAAAACTATAAGCTAATGATAACGCTTTCCCTTTATAATGTACGAGATAACGATCATAATAGCCACCGCCATATCCAATCCGTTCTCCTCGCTCTGTATAAGCTACGCCTGGCACGATTTGAAGATCAATTTCATCTGCATTCACTTCTTCCGTAAGCGCTGGAATTGGTTCACGTAAATTCATATACACTGTTTCTAATTGATCAAAATTACTAATTTTCCGGAAAGACATCGTTCGTGTTCCTTTATTACACTTCGGAACAACAACTTTCTTTCCTTCTTCCCAAGCTTTTTCGATAATAGGATATGTATTCACTTCATTTTCCATTGAGAGGGTGATTCCAATTGTTTTAGCTTCAATCCACTCTTTTTGCGCATACAACGAAGCTGCAATTTTCTCTGATAAAGTTGTATACCGTTCTTCTGATAAAGAATTCATGTGTTCTATTATTTGTTTACGTAAACGTAGTTTCTCTTCTCTCACACATTTTCCCCCTCACAGTGACACTTTGCTCTACGATGATAGTGTATCACTTTTAACAGAGGAACCGAATAAAAAAAGAAACAGTAGGAAAATATTCCTACTGCTTACTTTGTTTCACGGTGTAACGTAGACTTCTTGTCACGCTTGCAATACTTTTTAAGCTCGATACGCTCAGCGTTGTTACGTTTGTTTTTCTTTGAGATATAGTTACGATCTCCGCATTCTGTACATGCTAGAGTAATATTCACACGCATTCTTATTTCCCTCCAGTACTAATAACTTAAATCAGACTATACTATAATACCACTTTTAAAATAAAAATTCTACACCTTTTGATATTGTCTAATTTTTTCTATAAGATTTTTCATGTTTTCCCTTGCTATTACTGGGTTTCTAGCATGCGAATACACTAAAAATTTCGGTTGTTTTGTGTCAGAAACGATATAAGACCACTCTTTTTCGGTATATTTGAACTGTACTCCTTCAAATATACCTTCTTCCTTTCTTTCCATATCAGCCAATAATTTCCTCATTACTTTCCCTTTTTCATTCCATGAACATACAACTTCATCACAAAGTAGATAGAGCGGAGGTGATTGCTCTACTATGCTGAGAAATGTTTTTCCCTGCAATGCTATTAGCTCGAATAATTTTCCAATTCGATATAAAATATCTCGCTTCCATCTCGCTTGAAACGACTTTTTTTCATCCTGCGTATAAAATAGAAGGTAACATTCTCCTAATTTCAAAGACATCGGGTAAATATTTCCTGCCGATTCAAGTAATAAATCTGGAATATCTACCTCTTCAAAATCTGTTCCCTGGTAAATATTACTATGATTATCATATAACTCGAAATAATTTCCTTGCTCTGAAAACATAAGTGCCATATTTGCTTTACTTGATTTCATCAAGGCTTTCACATGATGCTTTTGTTCGCCCGCATAAATCCATGTAACTGTGCATCCGAGCCTTTGCAAAAAAATCATAAGTAAATGTTGTAACATATCATTTCTCTTATTAATAAGAAGATGAAACTTCTGTTTTTGTATCGTTTCAATATCAATATGCTCTAACACAGCTTCTACATAATTATTTACAGAAACGTGAACTAGCTTATTTCGTCCCATTTCTTTCTCACAAGCGTAATAAAACGACTCAGACATATATACTTGTTCTATCGCTTTTTGCTGCTTATACGTTAAAAATGAGCCCTCCTTACCATACAATTGTATAACAATCCCTCTTTCGCTTTCCACTTGAACGAAAACTCCACCTGCACATTGCAAATTATGAATGGCATACTGAAAAAGCGACTCATTCATTTCTTTACATTCCATCGTATGAATCCCGCTGCCATGAATGGCATGGAGGAATAAATTTTTAAAGGAAGTTGTTTCTATATTTTCCTGACTTCCAATCAATATACTCTCTCCTTTAGCAAAAAGAGATCCATAAGCCATTGCAACTTTCACAATAAATTGAGGAGTAATTTCAACATTACCCCTTCCTACAATCCGGCTTTTTTGTAACCACCCTGCACTCTTTTCACTCTCTTTAACACCGGCAGAACCTACTATCGAATGACTATCTATCTCCTTATATGGCCATATTTTTCCTTTTTGCTTAATTACTGTACTTTTCCCTATATGACAATGGTCCGCTACAATACTTTTTTGAAAAAGTGTAACATCATCTTCGACCATTGTATAATCTCCTATTGTTGTTTCTAACAACTCACAATTTTTTCCTATATGAGAATTTGCAAAAATGATGCTTTTTTGAAGATGAGAATAACTTGAAACGATACTATTTTTCCCGATAATAGAGTACGGTTCAATTACAGCCCCTGCACCAATCATTGCTCCTTCTCCAATAAAAGAAGGGCCATGAATTTTCGTCCCTTTTCCTATCGTTACACCTTCTCCCATCCACACCATCGGTAATACTTCTGTATATGGAATAGGCACCTTCAATTTTTTCGTCAACAAATCGAATTGAGCTTGCCGATATTGATCAAATGTACCAATATCTAGCCAATAGTCTTCTGATAAATATGCAAATAAAGCATTTTTATTTGCCAATAAAGGAAACACATCATGACTGAAATCCGAAAATTCCATGGATGGTATGTAAGAAAAGATTTCTGGCTCCATTATATAAATACCTGTATTCACAATATTAGAAACTACCTCATTCCAGCTCGGCTTTTCTATATATCGTATAATTTCTTGTTCTTTATTCATTACAACTAAGCCAAATGAGAGTGGGTTTTCTACTTCTTTCACAAACATCGTTACCATTCTCTTCTTCTGTTCATGAAATGCAATTCCTTCTGATAATTGAAAGTCAGTTAGTGCATCCCCACTAATAACAACAAATGTTTCATCTAAAAAACTTTCCGCTTGCTTAATACTCCCTGCTGTTCCAAGCGGAGGAGAATCTTCAAAATAATACAAGTTAACTCCCCACTTACTACCATCACCAAAGTATTGCTTAATGGCAGTACTCATATATTGAACTGTAATTGCAATTTCACGAATACCATGCTGACGTAATAATTCAATATTATATTCAAGAACTGGTTTTTCTAACAATGGTAACATCGGTTTTGGAGTATTACATGTTAATGGTCTAAGGCGTCTCCCTTTTCCTCCAGCTAAAATAACCCCCTTCATATACTTCAGCCTCCACTTATATAATGTTCAAGAACTCCGTATATCATTTACCCCACATTAACTGCAGTAAAAGTCCGGTTTGGTATGATCTAACAATTAGCGAGAGACAGCCCCACTAATTAAAGCCTCACTTTATAAATAAATGTACCTTTTAACTCCCACCAAAAAGAAAGCGCTTACCATTAACTTGGTAAAATAATTAATAAGACGTAACTAACATATATGTACTTATTTTTCCATTAATTATGATACATCTTATCATCATAGACTAAAGGAAACAACGAGCTTTTTTTGTCATGTTTTGACTAAAAAAAGCAGGTGATTTCTCATCACCTACTTTTCCCCCTACTCATTCAATAAATAATGCTTTCCTTTTACTACATAAAATACATTCTCGGCAATATTTGTAACATGGTCTGCTACACGCTCAATATATCTAGCAACAAAGGATAGTTGTGTAATTTGTGTAATCGCTTCTGGTTGTCCAGGGATAGATGAAATAAATTCACGAATCGCCTTCCCATAAATTTCATCAACTGAATCATCCATTTCAGCAATTTGTTTAGCAAAAGTTAAATTTTCTTGCTCATATGCTTCTAATGCTAAATTTAACATCTTATGAGCAATCTCAAACATTTCCTCAAGATTATGTAAACTAACAACCACTTCTTTTTCACCAAGACGAATTGTTGATTTCGCAATATTAACAGCATGGTCTGCAATACGTTCTAAATCTGTCGCTGTTTTAATTGAAATGAAAATTCTTCTTAAATCACTTGCTACAGGCTGCTGCTTTGTAATAAGCATAAGCGCAAGGTCATTTATTTCCTCTTCTAAATTATCCATGCGATAATCCCCATCAATGACTTCTAACGCTTTCTCTACATCCCTGTTGTGAAGACCTTCCATAGCAATCAATAAAGCTCCACTTGCTAACTCACCAAGCTCGATCACCTTTTGCTGTAACGTTTTTAAATCACATTGAAACTGTTCTCTTACCATCATTTCTTCCCCCTCAATATTATGTGCCATTTTATATAAAGTGAAACTTTAATCAGTGTGGGGGTTTTTCATCCCCCACTGATTATTAGCCTTCATCAATCGGGCGTTTACGGGCAGCCCGACTCCCACCTAACTTCTTTGCTCCATCCGAGTTTTGAGTTGGGAGTTTTACTGCCCGGCAAATAGCGGGATAAATCCCCTACCCAGCCTCTTGTATGTTTATTAAGCCTTAAGAAAAGAGAAATATTACTCCCCTATTTAAAATGAGGTGAAAATGAGAAATGCCCTCTGTTAAGAGGGCATTTACTCTTAGCCTTGCTAGCGATATCAACCAAATCGTCCTGTAATGTAGTCTTCTGTACGCTTATCTGCAGGTGTTGTAAATAATTTGTTTGTATCTGTATATTCCACAACTTCTCCACTTAAGAAGAAAGCAGTTTTATCTGAAATTCGTGCTGCTTGTTGCATGTTGTGCGTTACGATAACAATACTAAAATCTTTCTTTAACTCCTGAATTAATTCTTCTACTTTTGATGTTGAAATTGGATCTAGCGCCGATGTTGGCTCATCCATTAAAATTACGTCTGGCTCAATCGCTAAGCAGCGTGCAATGCATAGACGTTGTTGCTGACCACCAGATAAACCGTATGCATTATCATGCAAACGATCTTTTAACTCATCCCAAATAGCTGCGCCGCGCAAGCTATTTTCAACAATTTCATCAAGTGTTTTTTTGTCACGAACACCATGGATTTTCGGACCATATGCTACATTTTCATAAATAGATTTTGGGAATGGATTTGGCTTTTGGAACACCATACCCACATGCGTACGTAATTCTTCAACCGGATATGATTTATCAAATATGTTTCGTTCTCTATATTCGATAACGCCCGTAGTTCGAACGATAGGCACTAACTCTACCATACGATTTAGCGTTTTTAAGTATGTTGATTTCCCACAACCACTTGGACCGATAATCGCTGTTACTTCATTCTCATGAATACTTAAGTTGATATCTTTTAAAGCATGGTCTTCTCCGTACCATAAATTTAAATTTTTCGTATCAAATACTATTTTTTTTGGTG
Organism: Bacillus sp. RC252; assembly: GCF_044909215.1. NCBI lineage: Bacteria > Bacillati > Bacillota > Bacilli > Caryophanales > Bacillaceae > Bacillus > Bacillus sp. RC252. The sequence goes on from NZ_JBIYDV010000007.1 coordinate 168,362, forward strand.
CTGTCTCAATCTTTTTCTCATTTTTCACCTGTACATTTACTACTGTTGCTACCATTTGAATTCCCCTTTCATCCACTTCCAACTTATTTTCGATTTCGTAACCATAAGACAAATATATTTATAAAGAGCAACAATCCTAGCAAAACAATCATCCCAGCTGCTGCTACATACTGAAATTCTTCTTGTGGTCTACTCATCCAATTAAAAATTTGAATTGGTAAAACCGTAAATCTATCAAACATACTGAACGGAACATAATTTGCAAAGGCAAGGGCCCCAATAACTAATAATGGTGCTGCCTCACCAATTGCTCTCGATACCGCTAACGTACATCCCGTTACAATCCCTGGCAAAGCGACTGGCAATACAATTTGATACATCGTTTGCCATTTCGTAGCACCTAATCCGTAAGAAGCCTCTAGTAATGAGCTCGGCACAGTTCTAATCGCTTCTTGACTAGCTACAACAACAGTTGGTAAGACGAGTAAACTCATCGTCAGTGCCGCTGCCATTATGCTCTCTCCCAAATGGAGAGCGTATACGAAAATAGTTAACCCGAGTAAACCAAACACAACGGAAGGTACCCCTGCTAATGTTTGATTATTTAATTCAATTAACTTTTTAAAAACGGACTCCTTCGCATAATGCTCTAAATAAAGAGCTGTTCCGACTCCAAATATAAAAGAGACTGGTATAACAATGCTCATAAATAGTATTGTTCCTGACAAAGCAGCGACAATCCCAGCTTCTCTCGGATTACGTGAGGCGAAGTTTGTAAAGAAATCTATTGAAAGATAACTTATACCTTTTTCAAAAATTTGAAAAAGCAATATAAAAAGTATTACTACTGAAAACAAAATTGCTATATAAAACAAACACTTGTAAATCCGATCCTTTAAAAAACGCGATGCCATATTTTCTTGTATGTTCTTATGGTTTAACATTCGCATATTATGTCAACCTCCTAAAACGGCGCATAATATATTGCGAAATGAAATTCATAATAAAAGTAAACATAAATAACGTTGCACCTACAGCATACATGCTGTAATAAGTAATCGTTCCGTGCGGAGCATCACCTAAACTCACTTGTACAATATAGGCTGTTAATGTTTGAATAGAATGAGTCGGATCTATCGATACATTAGGTGTTGATCCAGCTGCAATAACAACAATCATCGTTTCACCAATTGCCCTGGAAGCTGCTAATATAATCGCTGCCATTATGCCCGTAAAAGCCGATGGAAACACCACTTGTTTTACCATCTCAAAACGAGTTGCTCCTAGCGCTAATGAGGCTTCTTTAATTCCTTTCGCTACAGCTCTCATCGCATCTTCAGAGAGAGATGCAATCGTCGGTATCATCATAAACCCTATAACAATACCTGGACTAATAGCATTAAAAAACTGCAAATCTGGTATAACCCGTTGTAAAAGTGGTGTGACAACTGTTAACGCGAAAAAACCATATACAATTGTCGGGATGCCTGCTAGTAGCTCTAACAACGGTTTTAATATTTTCCGAGCACCATTCGAAGCGTATTCGCTTAAAAACACGGCACAACCTAAACCAATAGGAATTGCTACGAACATGGCAATTGCTGTTACAAGGATTGTTCCACATATAAGTGGTAATATACCGAATTTTGGATCTTCAAAAAAAGGTAACCATTCCTTCTCTGTCAAAAAAGAATACAATGATATCTTTTGAAAAAACATGATTGTTTCATTTGCCAACGTAATAATAATTCCAAGTGTCGTTACAATGGACACGCTAGCAATGGCTTTTAGTATTAACGGAACAATTCGATTGATTCGCTGCGTTTTTTTTCTTCTATTTGTATTTCTCTCAATCAAATGTTGTACAGAAAATGTAATTTGACTTTTGTCATTATGAGCCAAAGATGAAAACCCCTTTCCACCCTGACATTACCTTTTTATTTCTGTTAACATTCGCAGCTGTTCATTATATTTTTCTTTTGGTAATTTTACATATCCGACCTCTTCAGCAAGGCTTCCAACATGCTTAATCATAAACTCAACATAATTTGCTACATTAATTTTATTTCTGATAGATGCATGATTCACATACGTAAATAGCGGCCTAGATAATGGCTTATACGTACCCGACTGAATGGTCTCTTTCGTTGGAAATACACCATCCACCTGTATTGCTTTTACCTTATCTCGATTGGCCATATAATAAGCATATCCTACAAAAGCAATGGCATTTTTATCATTCATTACCCCTTGCATAATAACTTGATCGTCTTCAGACAAAGAAACCGTTTTTACAAGGCGATTATTTTGTAGGACAACATTTTGGAAATAATCATAAGTACCAGAGTCTACGCCTGGCGCATAAAATTCAACTTGTTCACGAGGCCATGATGAATGAATTTGTGACCATCGTTTCAATCTTCCATTTTCACTCCATAATAGACGTAACTCGTCTATCGTCATATTGTTTACCCACGTATTTTGACGATTCACAACAATCGTTAGACCGTCATAAGCAACCTCAAATGGTGTAAATTGAATGAATTTTTTCTGCATTGCTTTTTCTTCTACCGGTTTCATCAATCTCGAAGCATTGTTTATATCTACTTCTCCTTTACTGAAACGATTAAATCCTCCCCCTGTCCCAGAAATACTAATAGAAATTTTCACGTTTGGATGGGCCTTTGTATATTCCTCTGCTACTGCCTCTATAATGGGGAAAACCGTTGAGGATCCATCAACTCTCACTTCTCCCATTTCATTTGTAGCGAATGCAGTAGACATATTAAAACAAAGGAAACATGTTGATAATGTCAAAACTTTAATCGATGTGCTCATCCATTTCACGTGTTCTTCCTCCTAGAAGTAACCGGAAATAACAGGATTACAGATATAAGAATACTGCTAAACTATTAATTCGGTTTTAATTATTTGTAAAAGTTTTGTAAAGTCCCACAAAAACAACTGTATACACAAACTTTATTTTCACTTTTGTACTTTAGATGCAGGAAATTTTCTAATCATCCATAAAGCGAAACTTTAATTAGTGGGGGTTTTGTTCATCCCCCCACTGATTATTAGCCCTCAAATGCGGGATAAAACTGCTATCTCCTATCACACACAACAAACTTAGAGCGTATGCACTAATCTTGTTGTGTTCATCGTTTTTGAAACTACATGTTTTTTCAATATTTTATGCTTGTCCACATTTACTAAACCATATGCGTAAGGCATAAAAAAAAGCACACTATCTTTTCAGATAGTGTGCTTTTTTTACAACTTTTTTATTCATCATCTTGATTTTTATTTTTTTTCGCTTTTTCATCTTGCGGAGCTTCACCAGTTAATGCTTGGTTTTTCAAATCAAAGTAAGCATCCATAATTTCACGACTAATATATCCATTAATACCAGTCTTATCATCATGTACCCACGGAACAACAACAGAAAATGCTACTTCTGGATCTTCAAGTGGCGCATAACCTACTAATGTTAAGTTATATGTTTCAACACGCTCACCCTTTGCATTTCTACCAATCTCTTTATCTCCGCCATATACAGTTTGAGCTGTACCTGTTTTCCCAGCGGCTTTATACGGTGCACCTGCAAAGTATTTTGTAGCTGTACCACCTGTATCGTTAAACACTTGTCTAAATCCTTCTTGAACACGTTTAATTTGCGATTCAGGCATATCAATGCGATTTAATACTTTCGGTTCCATGGATTGAACAACTTTTCCAACTTCCTCTGGCTTCGCCGATGGCTGACGTATTTCCTTTACAACTTGCGGTTGCATACGATATCCACCATTCGCAATCGTCGAAATATATTGTGCTAATTGAAGTGGTGTATACGTATCATACTGCCCGATTGATAAATCTAATAAGAAACCTGGTTGATTTCCTTTACCTATTTGACCAGCAGTTTCATTTGGCAAATCAATTCCTGTTTTCACACCAAGTCCAAACTGACCAAAATAGTAACGCATAGTATCGAACGCACTTTTCGGAATATCTAACGTACCGCCTCGTACATATGGAACCCCAGCGATATTCATCGCTGTTTTAAACATATAAACGTTTGAAGACTGTTTTAACGCTGTAAGGTCATTAATATACCCCATCTGTTTCCAAGATGACTTCGTAGGTGTCCCTTTTAATTTAATTGGTTCATCTAACTGTACAGATCCAGGCTGAATCGCACCAGTTTGATACCCCGTAAGTACTGTCGCACCTTTTACAGTTGAACCCATCGGATAAGAACTTGTCATCGTTCCTAATGCAAAATCTTCTACTTTCGTTTCGCCGTCTTTATCCACTAATTGTTTCCCCGCCATAGATAAAACTTCACCATTTTTCGGGTTCATCATTACAACGAATGCACGGTCTAAAAGAGGCTCGCTCCCTTTAAATCTCATTAAGTTTTTTGTAAGAATTTCTTCTACGCGCTTTTGTAATTTCATATCGATCGTTAAATTTAGATCGTTACCTCGTTGTCCTTGTGACACATTAATAGTTTCTAAAATATTACCCTCTTTATCTGTAACATTTCTTACTTCAGCTTTTGTGCCGTGTAAACTATCTTCGTATTGTTGCTCAAGGTAACTTTTTCCTACGCGATCATTACGATTATAATCACGAACAAGATAGTAATCTAGCCTTTCTCTCGGTAACCCTTCATCAGAAGAAGTTACACCACCAAGTACACTTCGGAACATATCGTCATACTTATATTTTCGCTCCCAGTCAACATTTGTATCTACGCCTGGTAATTTCGCTAAATTTTCACTAATAATCGCGTATTCTTCTTCTGTTGCACCTTTTTTAACGATTTGCGGCGTCATTGCATATCCGCTTTCCATCTTGCTTTTGATCGCCAATATTTCTAAATCTTTTGCTGACAATTGATTAATCTCTTCTTCTGTTACACGATTTCGTTGACGTTCATCTAGTTCTTTATCTTCAATTTTATTCGCTTTAAAATCTTCACGATCTTTTTTTGTGATTTTTGCTTCTGCTTCTTCTTTATGTAAAGCAAGCCAATAATCTTTCTTATCGCGATCTGTTAACTTATCTGTTGGGACTTCAATTAAATCTGCTAACTTTTTCGCCGTTTCTAAGCGATCTGCTGCAGTTGATCCCTTCATTTTTGTAAATGTAATTGTACGAATAGGCTCATTATCTACGACCGCTTCTCCATTACGATCAAATATTTTCCCGCGTGGTACAGGATTGCTTATCGTTGAATTTTCTTTTTTCTCAACTTCATTTTTATATTCCTCACCACGAACAATTTGTACGTATCCAAGCCTTACAATAACCGCGGAGAACATTAAAAACACGCAAAAAAACAACACGTTTAACCGAAAGGGAACGTGGGTTTTTTTCTTTGTCTGGTTCTTTTTCTGCTTCTTGCTCATACAAACCCCCTCTACCAACAGCTATGTAATGTGAAAGGGACACCTTCATACAGGTGCCCTCACTGCTGTCTTACATCTTTTTCTATTCTAGCATAAAACACGCGATAAGTTAACCTTCTGGTTCAGTTTGATTCTGTGTGCTCCCTTGCGCTACAACACTGGTTTTGTTCACATTCCCCTCATCATATTTGACATTTTTAACTGCAAAATAAATAAGGAAATGTCCAGCTCCTAAAATACATAGTAAGAAAGGTAAACTTTTTTCAGGCGGAAAAAATATGACAGCACATAAAAAACTTAAAATGGAACAAATTCTTCCAGCATTTAACCATAATTCCCTGACCACTATATATTCTACACGCCATTCTCTCGCCTGTTTTGCTCTACCAATTACATCGTATGTCATGGAGCCGTACGGAACGAGTAAAATAGGATATGCAACCGCAATACATGCTGCATAAATAAGTAATTTCGTATATGTAACATTAAAAATAACTAAAAATACAACCGCGTATAAAATAATACCGCCAAGTAAAATTGCTTTTTTTCGCCATTCTTTCTTTAACATACGAGCAACTAAATAATAGCATACAAATGATACTGCAGAATTCACTAAACTATATTTCCCTAGTGCTAACTCGCTACCAGATGCTAAATAGACATATACCGAAATAACGAAAATAAACGTTCCCTCTCTCAAACCTTGGAAGAAATGAGCGCGCGTAATTCTTCCCCAGTTTTCATCAACTTGCCGCTCTTTCAATACTTGCACAATTTCATAGCGTCCTTCACATTCCCTCTTCGATAAAAAAAAGCTTAGAACGACTGCAACCGCAAATAGCATTAACGAGAGGAAGAAAACGACAGTATAACCACTCCATTTTTCCATACGTGAAATTGTATATCCTGCTGCTATCGGTCCAATCATTCCAGAGAACGATGTAAGAAGTCCTAGAAAACCGTTAAAAAAATCTCTTGTTTCTGGTTCTGTAATCTCAAATGTTAACAAGTTAAAAGCGAGCCAATAAAAACCATAACCAACTCCTAAAAGGGCTCCCATTAATAAAATATAGTGAGATGCACTTTTTCCCGCTACTAAAACGACGATAAAAAAAACAGCTAACGTGCCTACACCGATTCTCAATAAAATCGAGCGATCAATACGTTTCGCTAATTTCCCGCCCACAAGAAATGTTAGAGGCTGCAATACAACGCTGGCCAAATTATACAAGCCCAGATTCACATAATTTTGTGTTTGCTTCCATAAATAAATGTTTACAAACGTATTCGATAAAGAAATTGCGAGCGTGTATAAACCTCCTATAACGAGCAATAATACTAAATCCCGATTCACTTCAACATCACCGATTACATGTTTCCACTTCATACACAACTCTCCTTTACTTCATGTTCTAGTCTTCCAAAAACAAGCTCAATTATGTAAAAGGAGAACATAGAAAAAAGCTAGGAGAAAACCCCCTAGCTTTTTTCTAGCTGTATTAACTTTAATTATTTTGCTTCTTGGTAAAGTTTTTCAGCAACGTTCCAATCTACAACGTTCCAGAATGCACCGATGTAGTCAGGACGACGGTTTTGGTAATTTAAGTAGTAAGCATGCTCCCAAACATCTAAACCGATAACTGGAGTTTTACCTTCAGTTAGAGGAGAATCTTGGTTTGGAGTGCTTGTTACTTCTAACTCACCATTGTTTACTACTAACCAAGCCCAACCAGAACCGAAGCGAGTTGCGCCAGCTTTTGCGAATTCTGCTTTGAATGCATCGAAGCTACCGAATTTCGCTTCAATCGCAGTTGCAAGTTCGCCTACTGGTTGTCCCCCGCCGTTTGGAGATAGGATTGTCCAGAAGAATGTATGGTTAGCATGTCCGCCACCATTGTTACGTACTGCTGCACGGATTGCTTCAGGTACTTCGTTTAAGTTTGCAACTAATTCTTCAACGCTTTTGTCAGCTAATTCTGCATGACCTTCTAAAGCAGCGTTTAAGTTTGTAATATACGTGTTGTGATGTTTTGTATGATGGATGTTCATTGTTTCTTTATCAAAGTGAGGTTCTAAAGCATCATACGCATAAGGTAAATTTGGTAATTCGTGTTTTGCCATTGTTATATTCCTCCCGGTTTATGTATTGTCACTACATATGTGACCTACAACTTCATTCTACCCTAATTGCCATAGGGTGCAAACAAATAAATCGCTTTGTCTTGCTATCATTAAAGTAGCAAAATTCCCACTTCTTTTCAATTAAAATGCTCATATATTCCGAAAAAAAGCTTCCTTCTACAAGGAAGCTTCCTGCTGACATAATAAACATATGAAATGGATATGGACCCTGTAGGACTCGAACCTACGACCGGACGGTTATGAGCCGTCTGCTCTAACCAACTGAGCTAAGGGTCCACGATTATGTATGTACCATTAAAAACAACTAAATTCCAATCGGATATATCGTTTGAAAAATGTAAGATAAATTTACCATATACGAAAGAAAAGTGTCAATTGTATTTTTCTCTACTAAAAGAAGTAAATTAATAAGAAGGAATTTAGTCCTCTCTACTATATGTAAATATAATATATCTTGAGCTTCTCTAGATTCGTACGTTACAATGATTTTATACATACATAAAGGAAGTGAATCTATGTCCATTTTTACACAGCTAGCAAAAAGCGTATATTCGCCTAAAGATATGGCGCTTTTCCGTTTTCAAAAAATCGGTAAAACCATTTTGTATATTATGCTTCTTTGCCTAATCACTACTATTCCAAGAACTTTCTTGTACGGTAGCGTTATTCAAGATGGTGTTAACATGGTAAATAAAGTAATCGAAAAAGATTTACCTGATTTTAAAATTGAAAATGGCGAGCTAACAGCTGATATTGATCAACCTATCGAAAAAGAAGATGGAAATGCCCTTTTCGTATTTGATCCAAATTCAACAGACTTAGAAAAATATCAAAATAAAACAGGTTTATTTGTTTTAAAAGATAAAGTAGTCTCCATGGGGAATGGTCAAACACAAACATACTCCTATAATGACTTATTAGGCGCATCTCTTGAGAAAAAAGATTTACAAGATTTCATTTCGTTATTTGACAGTATTTATCCAATCTTATTATTCGTTATTGGGTTCTTACTGTACTTGTTCCAATTATTTATTACCTTTGTAGGAGTTACATTGCTTGCCTTCATCGGTTCTGCGATGAGCGGTCAACGCAAATTATCTTATAAACAAGTTTGGACATTAACTGCTTACAGCTACACAATTCCAACAATCTTCTTTATGATTATGGATTTATGCAAAATAAACGTACCTGGCGCAACATTCATTTACATTGCAGTTGTTTTAATCGTTCTATACTTAACAATTAAAGAAGTTCCAAAGCCGAAAGAAAAACAAGAACTATAAAAAAATGCCTAAATAGGCATTTTTTTTTTGGACAAGCATATATTCCTAGCAAAGGAGTGAAGGATATGAAGAGATTAGGTGTACTCTTATTCGTGCTTGTCCTCGGTTATATATTTTATTACGACATAAAAATCGGTACTTTACCGATGTTAAGTTCATACAAAAAAACATCTGCTGCCCAAACGATAAAAAAAGAAAATACAGATACAAAACAAAATAAAGAGAAAGAAACAGAAAAAGAAAAAGAAACGGATACAGCTTATAAAGCAATCGAAGTAAAAACTGGCGATACAGTTCTTTCTATTACAGAAGCGATTAATAAGAAAAAAATTCCTTCTATTGAAAAAGTAATTAATGATTTTAAGCAATTAAATAAAAATACATCTGCTACAAAAATCCAAGTTGGAAAGTCTTATAAATTCCCCTTATATCAATAAGCAATCACTTAATCCTTGTCAATTACATAAAGGCGCTGATACAATAGTAAAAGTGAAACCGAGTACTTTGGTTTCTATAGCCCTTTCTCACACATACTATCATTGATGTAAGGGACTAAAATAAGAAACTTCTTTTATAAGGAGAGCGATCAATTCGTGAATGAAATGACTCAACGCACAAAAACACGTCCAGTTAAAGTCGGTAATTTAACAATTGGCGGTAACAATGAATTAATTATACAAAGTATGACGACAACAAAAACGCATGATGTTGAGGCTACAGTTGCTGAAATTAAACGTTTAGAAGAAGCTGGCTGTCAAGTTGTTCGTGTTGCTGTTCCAGACGAACGCGCAGCAAATGCTATTGCTGATATTAAAAAACAAATCAACATTCCACTTGTTGCTGATATTCATTTTGATTACCGCCTTGCTTTAAAAGCAATCGAAGGCGGCATTGATAAAGTACGTATCAATCCAGGTAACATTGGACGTCGCCATAAAGTAGAAGCTGTTGTAAATGCAGCGAAAGAGCGTGGCATTCCAATCCGTATCGGTGTAAATGCCGGCTCATTAGAACGTCATATTTTAGAAAAGTATGGATATCCAACTGCTGATGGTATGGTCGAGAGCGCACTGCACCATATTAAAATTTTAGAGGACTTAGATTTCCACGATATTATCGTATCAATGAAAGCCTCTGATGTTAACTTAGCAATTGAAGCATACGAAAAAGCTGCTCGCGCTTTTGATTATCCATTACATTTAGGTATTACAGAATCAGGAACATTGTTTGCTGGGACTGTAAAAAGCGCCGCCGGTCTTGGAGCAATTTTAAGTAAAGGCATCGGAAATACACTTCGTATCTCTTTAAGCGCTGATCCAGTTGAAGAAGTAAAAGTTGCACGTGAACTATTAAAATCATTCGGTCTTGCATCTAATGCCGCAACACTTATTTCTTGTCCAACTTGTGGTCGTATTGAAATCGACCTAATTAGCATTGCTAATGAAGTCGAAGAATACATCTCCACACTTAAAGTTCCAATTAAGGTTGCAGTACTCGGCTGTGCCGTAAACGGTCCTGGTGAAGCTCGTGAAGCTGACATCGGTATTGCCGGTGCACGCGGAGAAGGTTTATTATTCCGTAAAGGGCAAGTCGTTCGTAAAGTACCAGAAGAAACAATGGTAGAAGAACTGAAAAAAGAAATTGATGTAATCGCTGCTGAAATGGCTGCCGAACGAGAAAAAGAAAAACAAGAACAATAAAAAGAAGGTTGCCACAATTTTTGTGAGCAACCTTTTTTTACATTCAAATTAAAAACTCGTCAGTTATATAACTGACGAGCCCTCTCATTTTGCACATTTTGGGCAACGACCATATATTTCAAACTTATGCCCCGTTACCTCATAACCTTTAAAATCTTTATTCATAAAATCCATCGGGCAGGAATTAATCTCTTTTGTACCACCACAATCTAAACAAATGAAATGATGATGATGTTCCATAATGGAGCATGTAAAACGGAAATGCTTTTCACCATTTAATTCCGTTTGCTCTAAAACACCGACTTCAGCAAAAACCGTTAAGTTACGATAAATCGTATCAAAACTAAGTCCTGGATAATCACCCTTCATATGCTCTAAAACATCTTTCGCAGTTAAATAACGATTATGAGCTGCGAATAATCTCAGCATTTCTTCCCTTTTCCCTGTATGTTTGTATCCCTTTTCCTTCATTAGGCGTAAAGCTTCTGTTAGATTCATACCTATCCCTACTTTATGCAGTTTTTTTCTTTTTCCATAAAATTGCACCAATTAAAATAAGAACCGCTATCATAACAATTGTACCACCTGGAGCTAAATCAAGTTGATACGAAGCAAACATTCCACCAATTACTGCAATTTCACCAAATAAAATGGAAAAGAAAATTGTTTGTTTAAATCCTTTTGCAATACGAATACTTGCTGCAACTGGTAACGTCATTAAAGATGATACGAGAAGAACACCTACAACACGCATTGATACCGCAATTACAAGAGCAACTAATATAATGAAGATAAAGTGAATCCACTTTGCACTTAAACCGGTTGATACAGCGTATTCCTCATCAAATGATAGTAAAAACAACTCTTTGTATAATAAAACAATCGTCGCAATAACAACAATTGCTACTATACCAATAATAATTAAATCCGCACTTGTTACAGCACTTACACTACCAAATAAATAACTAAATAAATCCGTATTGAATCCATTAGCAAGTGAGATGAAGATAACTCCAATCCCCATCCCTGCTGAAAGTATAATCGGGATTGCTAACTCTTGATAATGTTTATATACAGTACGTAATTTTTCAATTAGCAATGCTCCACCGATTGAAAAAAACATCCCCATATATAAAGGGTTTAAAAACCCACCGGTAAAGATTGTCTTTTCAAGTAATAAACTCGCTGCAATTCCTGATAACGTCACATGACTTAATGCATCCGCAATAAGCGACATGCGGCGAATTACAACGAACACGCCGATAAGTGGTGCGACAAGCCCTATTAAAATACCAGCGTATAAGGAATTACGTAAAAAATCATATTGTAAAAAATCCTGTATCATTATATCCTCCCGTGATGCCCATGTTCATGTTCTAAGCGATGAACATGATGTCCATATAAAATCGACATTTCTGCATCTTCTAACTCTCGGAATTTCTCTACATTCCCATGGAAATGTAAATGCTGATTCAAACATGCAACATGCGTCACCTTCTCTGTTACAGCACCCATATCGTGCGTAACAAGAATTAACGTAATTCCCAATCTTTTGTTTAAATCCTCTAGTATCTCATAAAAACTTGCCACATTCTTCACATCAATCCCAACAGTAGGCTCGTCCAAAATAAGCAATTCCGGATCACTTACAAGTGCACGAGCAATAAATACACGCTGTTGTTGTCCACCAGAAAGTTCTCCAATGTTGCGACCTCGAAACTCGCTCATACCTACATCAGCAATCGCTTTTTCTACTTTCGCATTATCGTCTTTCGTAAAAAAGCGAAAAAGCCCTTTTTTCGAAACGAGCCCCATTGAAACAACCTCGAAAACAGTTGCCGGGAAACCTGAGTTAAAGCTACTTGCCTTTTGGGATACATAACCAACTTTATTCCACTCTTTAAATTTCTTACTATCAATACCAAACAATCTAATACTTCCTTGCTTTGGTTTTAAAACACCCAATAAGCATTTAAGTAAAGTCGATTTCCCTGAACCATTCGGTCCAACTAAACCTAAAAAAGCTCCCTTCGGAACTTGCAAATTAATATCTTCTAACACGTTGCGATCTTCATACCGAAACGTTAATCCTTCTATTTCCAATATATTATTCATAGCATCTCACCTATTTTAATTCAGAATGATTCCGATTTATCTCTATTTGAATTATAGTACAGCTTATTATAGTTGTAAACCAATCTGCCTAAAATATATTCTTTATTTCAAGAAACCTTATTATTATAACAAAAAGCAGAGAATAATTCTCTGCTTTCAAAAGATATTACAATTAACTTTTTAGTGAATTGCTGATTTAAACTTACCACCATTTGTCTCTTGTGTATTCATAATCGTAACAAATGCGTTTTCATCAATTTCATGCACAATTGATTTTAACTTCGTCACTTCCAGACGTGTTACAACTGCATAAATAACTTCTTTTTCTTTATCTGTATAGCCACCTTTAGCAACAAGTTTTGTTGTTCCACGACCAAGGCGGTGTAAAATCGCATTTGATACTTCCTCATATTGATCCGATACTATTAAAACTGCTTTCGTTTCGTCTAATCCTTGAATTACCGTATCAATTGTTTTGAATGCGATATAGTACGTCATAACAGAATACATCGCTTGTTCAACACCAAAAACAAATGCTGCCCATGCAAAAATGAATAAGTTCACAAACATTACGAATTCACCAACAGAAAACGGTAATTTCTTCGTTAATAGAATTCCCATAATCTCGGTCCCGTCTAACGATCCACCATGACGAATAACAAGTCCTACACCAATCCCTAAAATAAGACCGCCGAAAACTGTTGCTAAAATCGGCTCTGTTGTAAATGGCGGGATAGCATGCAACGTTGATTCAATAAATGCTAAAGCTACAATTCCAAATGCTGAAGATAACATGAATGTTTTTCCAATTTGCTTATACCCGGAGTACATAAAAGGAATGTTGAGGATAACAACTAAAGTAGAAAAGCTTAACCACCAAATATTAGGAGTAAGATAATCTAATATAAGAGAAATACCAATAATTCCACCATCAATAATTTTATTTGGCATTAAAAACAGTTCAATCGCTACCGCCGCACACGCTGCCCCAAAGACAATCATAACTAAACGATATACAAGATGAATAACACTTTCTTTTCGATGTTGCTTTTTTTCCATAAGTCCTCCTTATACTCTTTATCTATAGTTTTGTTCTTATATTATAACATAAGCTTCTTTTCCCCATTGAAAAAATGCACCTTGATACGAATATGTACAAGCTATGCTTACATATATTTCGATAGAAGAACGTGTGAAGGAGGACAACACGATGAACCTCATTAAACAAATTGTGAACAAAAAATTAAATCATATTTCTACAAAAGAACTATTGAAATATAGTAAAGAATACGAAGTTCCAATCACAACTGCACAAGCTGATAAAATCGTTTTACTTATGAAAGGGAAAAACATTAACATTTACGATAATACCGAGCGACTAGATTTGTTAAAACAAATCGCTAAAGTAACTACTCCTGCCACTGCCCAACAAGTAAATATTTTATTTCAGCAGCTATTAAAATAAGGAGGGGAAAATCCCCTCCTTATTGCTCTTTAATTTTTTCAAGAATTCCTTCATCAAAAGTACCATTTTTCAGCATTTCGATTTCTAATTTATATGGTGGCTTCTTATCTTTTTTATCTTCACCTACATACGGCGTTTCAAGAATTTTTGGTACGTGCGTAAGTTGTGGGTGATGCACAATTTGATGCAATGCCTTATAGCCAATATGACCAAAACCAATATTTTCATGACGGTCTTTTCCAGCTCCGCGTACATTTTTGCTATCGTTAATATGAAGTACTTGTAAACGATTTATCCCAACAATTTTATCAAATTCGTTTAACACACCGTCAAAATCATTTACAAGGTCATAACCTGCATCATGCGTATGACACGTATCAAAACATACAGATAGTTTTTCATTATATTTCACACCATCAATAATTTTCGCAATTTCTTCAAAGCTACGACCGCATTCCGTTCCCTTTCCTGCCATCGTTTCTAACGCAATGTTAACCGTCTGCTCTGGCGTTAATACTTCATTAAGCCCTTTAATAATTTGTTGAATACCAGCATCTGCTCCTGCACCAACGTGCGCACCTGGGTGAAGAACGATTTGTTTCGCTACACCTAATGCCGATGTTCTTTCAATTTCCATGCGAAGGAAGTCTACACCTAATTGGAATGTTTCTGGCTTCGTCGTATTCCCAAGATTAATAATGTATGGCGCATGTACGATAATTTCTTCAATACCGTTTAGTTCCATATGTTTTCTTCCTGCTTCTATGTTCAATTCTTCAATTGGTTTTCTTCGTGTATTTTGCGGTGCACCTGTATAAATCATAAACGTCGTTGCACCGTATGAAACAGCCTCTTCACTTGCTGCTAATAACATTTTCTTACCACTCATAGAAACATGAGATCCAATCTTTAACATACAATCACCTCTTCAATATACAATAGATATAATGATAGCATAATTTATAGAAATATGTAGCGAATTGTTTGTTCACACAAAAGGCACTACATAAATTAAACGGACTATTCAAACAATCTGAACTCTATACTTAAATTAACCCAATAAAGCGAAACTTTAGTCAACGTTTTTTCTACCCCTCACTAATTATTAGTCTACATTAATCGACTTTCTCTCAAGCAGTGAGATAAAAAAAAATAAGGGAAATCCCTTATCTTTTTTTATTGCTATATTTTTTCTTCACTTTGTCACGTTCTGTTGCAAGTTTTCGTTTATAGTTTGGTTTTACTTTTTTCGGCTTCTTAACAACTTTTGTTGCCATAACATCTAGTCCATCACTTGGTTTTTTACGGCTCTTACGACGACGACGGTCACCTAAATCCGCCCATTCATCTCCGCGTAAATCTACATGTTTAAACTCGATATGACGTTGTTTTTCCAAACTATCTAACGCTTCTTCATTTGCTGGATCATAAATCGTCACTGCAATACCTGAATGACCCGCACGTGCAGTTCTTCCAACACGGTGAACGAAGAAATCTAAATCTGGTGGAAGTTCATAGTTAATAACATGGCTAATTCCTTCAATATCAATACCGCGTGCCGCCAAATCTGTTGCGACAATGTATTGGAACTCTAAATCACGAACTTGTTTCATCATTTTTCTACGATCACGTGGTGATAAATCACCGTGTATACGCCCTACTTTTAATCCACGTTCTGCTAATCCATCGGCTACTTCGTCAGCCTTCTTCTTTGTGTTTGTAAAGACAATTGCTAAATATGGTTTAAATTGAAGTAGCATATTTTTCACTAATTCAGTTTTATTACGGTGTCTTGAAGGCACAAGGTAATGATCAATATTTCCTGCTGCAACTTGCTTCGGATTAATATGAATATGTTCTGGATTCTCCATATATTTCTTCAAAAATGGTTTTAATTTTTGAGGAATTGTTGCAGAGAAAACTAACATTTGCAGATTTTTAGGCATACGTGCCGCAATTTTATCTACATCTTGAATGAATCCCATATCAAGCATTAAGTCCGCTTCATCGACAATAATAGTATCCGCTTTATAGACAAATAGCGCCTTTTCTTCTACTAAATCTTTAATACGTCCTGGCGTTCCAACTACAATATGAGGTTGTTTTTTCAACTTTTCAATTGATCGTTGTTTATCAGTTCCACCAATTAAACAACGTGCTGTAATCATTTGATCTTCTGCACAGAACTTTGTTAGTTTCACAATTTCTTCGTAAATTTGTTGTGCTAACTCACGAGTAGGCGCTGTAATAACAAGTTGTACCTCTTCACGACTTGCATCAATTCTGTTTAATGTAGGAAGTAAGTATGCATGTGTTTTCCCAGAACCAGTTTGGGATTGTCCAATTATACTCACACCTTTTTTCACGACCGGGAAAATTTTCTTTTGAATTCCTGTTGGCTCTGTAAAGCGTAGTTCACGAACTGCATCTATTAAAAATGGTTTAAAATCATACTGTGTAAAAGTTTGTAGTGTCATAAGTTACACCTTCTTTCTAAAATTTCTACTGCGCACAAATCAGTCAAGTCTACATTATATCGAAATCTACAAGTAAAATCCATCTTTAGTTTAGGTTTTTATCTCAAAAACTAACCTTCTTTCCTTCCATTGCATATTGTATGTGTATATACCTAACTGAAGAAAGGAGGATTTCCCACATGTTTCCGAAATCCCCTATAAGACAAATGTATCCGAATCGAGGACAACAATCTTACACACCATATCCGATTCCACAACTACCACCGATGGCTCAAAAAAAGAAAGGTTTCCTTGCTAAACTCTTTAAAAAACACGATCCAACCCAACCTTTCATGCAAATGGTCCCTCCTTATCGACAAATGGAAGGGCCACCGATGATGCACCAACAACCGCCGCCCCAATATCAACAGCAACAGCCATACCAACAACAATATATACAACAATATCAGCCATACATGCAGCAATATCCAGAGCAGATGATACCACCTCAAATGTATGAATCAAATGATACACGTGGTGCTGCGTCAGCTACAACTGCAGCGGCATCTAGCAGCGGCATCGGTAGTTTTTTTTCAAATTTAATTTCGAACCCAACTAATATGATAAATAATATCGAAAAAGTATCTCAAGTCGTGCAATCTGTCGGTCCTGTTGTCGAACAGTACGGTCCCATTATGCGTAGTCTACCAAGCATTGTTAAAATCCTCACCTCTGGAAAAAGTACGGAAGAAAATCAAACTGAAGATGCAACAGAACAGGTTGAGGTAGCAACTCCACCTCCAAAAAGGAAACGAAAAAAAATAGTGCTTGAACCGGTAATAGAAAAAGTGATTCCGAAAGAACCCGTTCAACAATCAGCAACAAAACCAAAACTATATGTGTAACAATCCTTTGTTTTCTATCCACTCCTCCTTTATAATGTAATGGACTATGCACAAAAGTATCCCTTGTTTAGAAGGAGAGGATTACTCACATGAAGATTGTTAAAATTTCCCCTCGTGGTTATTGCTACGGTGTTGTTGACGCAATGGTTATTGCACGTAACGCCGCATTAGATAAATCATTACCGAGACCCATTTATATTTTAGGTATGATTGTTCACAATAAGCATGTCACAGATGCTTTCGAAGAGGATGGCATCATTACATTAGACGGTCCAAGTCGATTAGAAATTTTAGATAAAATCGATTCTGGTACTGTTATTTTCACTGCACACGGTGTTTCTCCAGAAGTTAAACAACGTGCAAAAGAAAAAGGTTTAACGACAATTGATGCAACTTGTCCAGATGTTACAAAAACACATGACCTTATCGAAGCAAAGAAAGCTGAAGGATACCATGTCATTTATATCGGCAAAAAAAATCATCCAGAACCAGAAGGCGCAGTTGGTATCGCACCTGATATCGTTCATCTTATCGAAAAAGCTGATGATTTAAAAACACTAGAAATTCCAACGGATAAAATTTTAGTTACGAATCAAACAACAATGAGTCAATGGGATGTTCAACATTTAATGGAGGACATTCAGAAAAAATTCCCAACAGCAGAATTCCACAAGGAAATTTGTTTAGCAACTCAAGTTCGCCAAGAAGCTGTCGCTAAACAAGCTGATGTTGCAGATTTAACAATTGTTGTCGGTGATCCGAAAAGTAACAACTCAAACCGTTTAGCACAAGTATCACAAGAAATCGCTGGTACGACAGCATACCGCGTTGCAGACGTAAGTGA
The DNA here is from genome assembly GCF_044909215.1 of Bacillus sp. RC252. Lineage (NCBI taxonomy): Bacteria > Bacillati > Bacillota > Bacilli > Caryophanales > Bacillaceae > Bacillus > Bacillus sp. RC252. The sequence continues at coordinate 186,689 of NZ_JBIYDV010000007.1, forward strand.
AATCCAATTAGAATGGCTACAAGGTGTAGAAAACGTAGCTGTTACAGCAGGTGCTTCTACTCCAACGCCAATTACAAAAGAAGTTATTGCTTTCTTAGATCAATATGACCCAATGAATCCAGCTACATGGGACAGAATTCGAAAAGTACCACTTCAAAAGATACTACCTCGTGTAAAAGTGAAAAAAGAACAATAATAAAAACCGTTGCCTACATGAGCAACGGTTTTTATTTTTCTTATACAAATGTGAATGGATCTGTATGTAACTGCGAAGCGTGAATGTGTACATTGAATTTCTTCACATCTACTTTTTCTTGCAATTGTTTTTGTACACCTTGCTTCATTACTTTTTCAACGTTATGTCCTGGATCGACTATATTTAAACCAATCATCATCGCATCGTGAGCAACATGATAATACATATCACCTGTTACATATACATCTGCTCCTTTAAATTTCGCTTGGTTTATATATTTATTACCGTCACCACCAAGTACAGCTACTTTACGCACCTTATCATCTAACTTTCCAACAACTCTTGCACCCTTTACATGTAATGATTGTTTCACATGTAAAGCAAACTGCTCAAGCGTCATTTCTTCTTGTAAATACCCTATTTTACCAAGACCTAATGTTTCACCTTTATTATCAAGCGGATATACATCATATGCCACTTCTTCATATGGATGGGCTGCCAACATCGCTTTAATAACTTTTCTTTGTAATGAAGCTGGAATAATCGTTTCGACACGTATCTCTTCCACACGTTCTAACTGCCCAGTTTCTCCGATATAAGGATTTGTACCTTCTTGAGGGATAAACGTACCTACCCCTTCGCTACCGAACGTACAGTGGCTATAATTACCGATATGACCTGCATCCGCATCTCCAAGAGCTTTGCGCACTTCTTCTGCATGGGTTACTGGAACAAATACAACAATTTTTTTCATTTCTTCTGCATATGTAGGAGCTAATACTTCTGTATTTTGTAACCCTAACGCATCAGCAAGTAAGTCATTTACCCCGCCCTTAGCAATATCTACATTTGTATGCGCCGCATAAACCGCAATATCATTTTTAATACACGTTTCAATAATTCTTCCGTACGCCTTATCTGTATGAATCGCTTTTAATGGATTAAAGATTAAAGGGTGATGAGCTATAATGATATTTGCTCCTAATTGGATTGCCTCGTCCACAACTTCCTCAGTTACATCTAATGCGATTAATACGTGCTGCACAGGTTTATTAAGCGCTCCAATCTGTAAGCCAATCTTATCCCCTTCCATCGCTAAATGCTTCGGATACATACCTTCAAATAAAGAAATAATTTCATGGCCATTTGGAATTTTACTCATGATAAAACCTCTCCTATCATTTTCATTTTCGCTTCTACTTCTGCACGCTTCGCTTTCTTCTCTTCAGACTCTGCTGCACGCTCTAACTGTTTTAAAATATTTTGGAAGTTTTTCAATTCCCCTTCCCACTTTTCAACAAAAGCTTCACTTTTTTCTTTTATTAGAAATGGACCCATAAACAATTCAGTTTGTTTATTTTCAGAGTAAGGTACTGCTGTATCTCCTCGTTCTCCGACTAAAATCTCGTAAATCTTTCCGTCTTCTATTACAATTTTCTCACGGATAAGCTCCCATCCATTTTCAATAAACCATTCACGGATATGGTGTGCTGCAATATTCGGCTGTAGGATTAAACGTGTTACACCTTCTAATTTTTCTTTACCACTTTCTAAAATGTCACGAATTAACGCTCCACCCATACCAGCAATCGTAATAACATCTACTTCTCCTGGCACTATAACAGCTAATCCATTCCCTTTACGAACGTCTACTTTATCTTGTAAGCCACTTTCAGCTACAGTTGCTTGTGCAGAGCGAAACGGTCCATCTACAACCTCTCCTGCAACTGCTTTCGTAGCAATATTATTTATAATTGTATAACACGGTAAATACGCATGATCCGATCCAATATCAGCTACTGTAGAGCCTACCGGAATCTCCCTCACAACTTCTTCTAATCGTTTCGAAAGCTTTACTTCATTCATGTATTTCCATTACTCCTTCTCTTCTCAGTCTGTCTCCATGATAATGAATTTATAGTAGTTGTTGCAAGTCCATAACAACACTTCAATTCTCTATTACTAATCGTATTTTAGAAAGTATAGAAAAACAAGCCTTTTGCACAAAAGCAAAAGGCTTGTAATACGAAACTTTATTTTTTCTTCGATAACCAATCAGCTACTTTCGTTGCTTGATCAGCTGGAATTAAATTAGCTGGCATATTTCCTTTTCCTTTTGAAAGAACTTCTTTAATTTCATCTTTCGAAAGTTTCCCACCAATTTTTTGTAAATTAGGTCCCACTGCCCCTTGTAACTGATCACCGTGACAGCTCGTACAGCTTTGCTTTACAATATCCTCTGGCTTTGATGCTGTTTGTGCTGGTTTCCCACCATTTTTTGCATCAGCTAACTCTTTAGATTTATTTAGCCCCTGAAATGAAAATACAAACATAACGATAATACCTAATGCTGCAATAAGAGCGAACGGAATCAACGGATTACGTTTCATATCTCTTCTCCCCCCTCTATACCGCTAAATAGTTAGATGATTCAGTTATTTATATTGTACTTGAAAACGCCCTATCAGAAAAGAGCAAACTACTACTTGTTAAAAATATTCCGTAAATTCATTTTATTGATTTTCACTATTATATCGCATATTATTTCGATAATTACTAACGTTTCTCATCATATTTTTTACTTTTCTACATATTATTTTGTATATAATAAACAAAATAAATCGAAAAATCGAAAAATGAGCATTTGCAAATCAAAAGACAATTCTGTAAAATAAATTACAAGAAATTGTAATCGTTGCCGATAGCTAAATTTTAACAAAAATTAACAAAACAAAAAAGTTTACTTCACAAAAGTGAAGTAAACTTAAAGGTAGCCTATTCTAAGAAATCCTTAAGACGCTTACTACGGCTTGGATGTCTTAATTTGCGAAGTGCTTTCGCTTCAATTTGACGAATACGTTCTCTCGTTACGCCGAATACTTTCCCAACTTCTTCAAGCGTACGAGTTCGTCCATCATCTAAACCAAAACGAAGACGCAGAACATTTTCTTCACGATCTGTTAGTGTATCTAACACATCTTCTAATTGTTCTTTTAGCAATTCATACGCTGCATGGTCCGCAGGCGATGTTGCTTCTTGGTCTTCGATAAAGTCACCTAAATGGGAGTCGTCTTCTTCACCAATTGGTGTTTCAAGAGAAACTGGCTCCTGTGCAATCTTTAAGATTTCGCGTACTTTTTCTGGAGCAAGATCCATTTCTTCACCAATCTCTTCAGGAGATGGTTCGCGTCCTAAATCTTGTAATAATTGACGTTGTACACGGATTAACTTATTAATTGTTTCAACCATATGAACTGGAATACGAATTGTTCGCGCTTGGTCTGCAATCGCACGTGTAATAGCTTGGCGAATCCACCAAGTTGCATACGTACTAAATTTAAAACCTTTACGGTAGTCGAACTTTTCAACTGCCTTAATTAGACCCATATTTCCTTCTTGGATTAAGTCTAAGAAAAGCATACCACGGCCCACGTAGCGCTTTGCAATACTTACTACAAGACGTAAGTTTGCTTCCGCAAGACGGCGTTTTGCTTCTTCATCGCCTTCTTCAATACGTGTCGCAAGTCGAATTTCTTCTTCAGCAGATAGTAAGTCTACACGACCAATTTCCTTTAAGTACATACGAACAGGGTCATTGATTTTCACACCTGGCGGCACACTTAAATCATTAAGGTCAAATTCTTCTTCCGTTTTTGTAATTTGACGATTATTAGGACCTTCGTCGTTGTCATTGTCACCAACTAAGTCAATCCCTTGTTCACCTAAATATTCATAGTATTCATCCATTTGATCGGATTCAATTTCAAATCCATTCATGCGTTCTGCAATCTCTTCATATGTAAGAACGCCACGTTTTTTTCCGAGCTCAGTGAGTTGTTCTTTCACTTGCTCAAGGGTCATTTCAGTTTCAATTTGTTTAGAACGAGCTGGTTTATCAGCCATCTGTTCCCCTCCTTACGCGAGATACAAACATTCATTATACTAAAACTTTATCGAAAAAGCTATTTTCTTGCTTTTTGACTTTGTAAATATGCCACATAATATTTAGCAGCCTCTACAGGATCTGTTTTTTCCATTTGTTTTACTTTAAAGATAATTTCCATCTTTTCAAGTTTTTCTTTATGGCGTCTTAGCGCCTCCAAATGACCTTGTAACGCTTCTTCTGTGTACTCTGGATTAATAAATTCATCCGTCGAAATATCAGTAATAATATTTTTCAACTTTTCATCAGAGAGCCAACTTAAAAATGTTCCGACTGAAGGTTCATTTCCCTTTTCATAATATGCGTATAGTTCATATAAAATCCCTTTATGTTCTTCTGTATAAAAATCTTCTATATGAGGTTCCATACGCACTGTCACTTCTGCACTTTGCAACATATGGTAAATAATTTCTCTTTCTGCCCTTTCAAAACCTGTTAATTTCGGTTTCGTTTGAACAATTTGAGATGGCTTAGAAACCTGCTTTATTTGTTTTTGCTGTACCTTTTGTTCTTTGCGATATTGGTGCAATTGATTCAAAAGTGTTTCCATTGAATACGAAAATTCTTGCGATAATGATTTTAAATATGATTCCGCCTGCATCGCATCCTGTAGCAATGATAACTCTTTTAAAACACTTTTTACATATTCTTCTTTGCCAGACTCATCTTGCAAATTTTTCCCTAAACGCAAATAATTTATTTTGAAACCAACAAAACTTATACTTGATTTCACAAGATTTTCAAAAGCGGTTGTCCCATATTGTTGCACATATTCATCAGGGTCAAGCTTATCTGGCAAGGATGTAACTTTTACTTGGCAACCAACTTGCAATAGTAATTGCCCTGCTTTCATCGTCGCTTCTCGCCCTGCTTTATCACCATCATAGCAAAGAACAACAGTTTCAACGTTACGTCGCAGAAGTTTCGCTTGTTCTTCAGTTAAAGCTGTTCCCATTGTCGCAACAGCTTCTTCCACACCACTTTTCACCGCGGCTAGTACATCGGCATAACCTTCAAAAAGGACAACCTGCCCACGTTTTCTAATAAACGGCCTTGCTTGGTGGAAATTATACAACAGCTTACTTTTGTAAAAAATCGGTGTTTCAGGACTATTCAAATATTTCGGAGTGTCATCTCCTAATGCCCTTCCACTAAACGCTATCACCTTACCTTGTAAAGTATAAATCGGAAACATAACTCTTCCGCGGAAGCGGTCATAATGACTGCCATCCTTCTCACTTCTTACAAGAAGGCCAGCCTGTTCCATACTAGATAGCGACAAACCTCTTTTTTGTAAAATTTTCGTCGCTGCATCCCAAGCTTGTGATGCATAACCAATTTCAAATTTCTCAATCATCTCTTTTGTAATACCACGTTTTAATAAATATGAAAGTGCTTCATTTCCTTCTTCTGTATTTACTAATAAATGATGATAATACTTTTTCAAAAGTTCATGAGCCTGTTGCATGATGACAGTGTCATCAGATATGTCTTCTTGTTGTTGTTGTTGTCCTTGCCCTGATGTATATTCTGCAACTGCAATTCCATTTCTTTCGCCAAGCTTTTGAACAGCCTCTGTGAAAGCAAGTCCTTCCATTTTCATAAGAAAAGAAAATACATTTCCACCTTCTCCACATCCGAAACAATGAAAAATTTGCTTATCAGATGAAACAGAGAATGAAGGAGAATTCTCACCATGAAATGGACAAAGGCCGAAATAGTTACGCCCCTGCTTTCTAAGTTGAACATACTCACCAATCACTTCTACAATATCGGATGATGTCCGAATCTGTTCAACAACTTCTTCAGGAATTCTGTTCCCCATAACTCCATCTCCGTGTCGTATTTTGTATTCGATATAAATTAAAAGATTCCTTTATAATTCGACAATATTTTTCTAAATTTGTTAGAAAGTACTGTCGATCACATTGTGTAAACGATTTTGGACCTTTCGTATAAGTCCCCAGTCTGCGTAAATTCGCAGATACATACTACTATATAAAATTGTATACATTTGCTCATCTGTTACAAATGTATCTCCTGGAGACAATACATATACTCCTTTTTCACAAGAAGACTAGCAAGAAGCACTATAGCCTGTATGATCATGAGATCTGTAGCTTTTGCATGTTAATAAATATAACAGTCAACTTCATCTTGCTCAGAATCTACATAGACCCAATTACCTTGCTGTTTTCTTGAACGATGAGCATAGGATACGACAAACAAAATTTCGACATAAAATTTTGTTCCAACTTGCACAATTGCATTCTTCACGGGATACGCATCTGCATCAAATAATATCTTATCTGATGTTTTGCATATTTCTGTATTCTACATCCCTTCTGTGAATCCTTCCATAATGTGCGTTTTCTTGTCTAGATTTTGTCGATTTAACGTAAATACATGTCTTTTTCGAAAATCCTATCCCTAGTTTATTCTGAAAAATTAAAGTCTAAACGTAAAATATAGGTTTTTATCACAATTTTTTATTATAATATATTTTCTTCAACTACGCTACATATCCCTTTAATTTTCATCTTACACTTAAAGATAACGAAATCGTTCCTTTAGCATAATTAAAAAACAGAAGAATATAAGTATAACCATTCCGCTATATTCTATTACTAAGCCGAAAGTTCATGCTCTACTTCGCATCTTCCTCTAACGCCTTCTCACGAGCGAAAAAAGCACATTCACCTTTGGTAAATGTGCTAAAACATTTTTTGGTTTTGCACTGCATTCACAATAATATTTGCTGTTTCTTCAATTGCCTTATTTGATACATCAATCACTTGACAATTTATTTTACTAATTACTTCCTCAAAATGATCAATTTCTTCTTGAATACGATTAATATTTGCATATGTTGCTCCATCACTTAATCCAAGTGATTTCAATCGTTCTTTTCGAATATGATTTAACTTATCTGGTATAATTTTCAAACCGAAACATTTCTCTTTTGCCACTTGATATAATTCCTCAGGCGGATCCACTTCCGGTACAAGTGGTACATTAGCAACTTTCAAACGTTTGTTATGCGCTAAATATTGTGAAAGTGGTGTTTTTGATGTACGTGAAATTCCAATCAACACGATATCAGCTTTTAAAATACCACGTGCATCTCTACCATCATCATACTTAACTGCAAATTCAATCGCTTCAATTTTTTTAAAGTACTCTTCATCTAATCTTCGAACGACACCTGGCTCATACCTTGGTACTTGCCCTGTAATTTCTTCAATTTGATCGATAAGAGGTCCGATAATATCGTATGCCTCTACTCCTTCTTTTGCCGCTTCTGTCAATAAATATTGACGCATATCAGGCTTTACTAACGTAAAACAAATAAGCGCTTGATTGCTCTTGGCAATCGAGATTACTTCTTTTAATGTCCCTGTATCTTCTACATACGGTACACGCCTAATATCAGGAGCGAATGGGAACTGTCCCATTGCCGCTCTAACAACCAAATCAGCCGTTTCTCCTACAGAGTCAGATACGACATATACGATTTTATTATCCATTACATTACCTCACTTTAAACAAATTACACTTATTCGTTATTTACTAAATTTACAAACGCACGTGTAATATTTGTTTTTGTAATTCGTCCAATCACTTCTAAACCTTGTTTCGTATCCTTCACAACCGGCATCGCATCAATCTGTCTTTCTATTAATTCCATCGCAATATCATATAAAGAATCCTCCCTGCGACACATCGCAATGTTTGGCATCCTTGTCATGATAATATTAACCGGAAGAGAGGTTAAATCCTGCTTTCCTAAGCTAGCTCGTAATAAATCTTTACGAGATACAACGCCAACTAATAAAGTAGCTTGATCTACAACAAATAATGTACCAACGTCCTCTAGAAACATAGTACAGATTGCATCGTATACTGATACATTTTTATCAATTACAGCCGGTCTAGATTGATAATCTTGCACTTTAATTTTCTTAACAGCTTCAGATAATAGCTGTCCCCCGGTTTTACCCGTATAAAAATAACCTACACGTGGACGCGCTTCTAAATAACCAGCCATCGTTAAAATTGCTAAGTCTGGTCTTAGCGTTGCACGTGTTAAACCCAATTGCCCAGCAATTGACTCCCCTGTAATAGGACCGTGATCTTTTACAATCTGAATGATATGCTCTTGCCGTTTATTCAGCTCTATGATAATCACCACCTTATAATGCACAACGAAAAAAGTTATACTATCTCTTAAATATTATATACTAAATATGCTATTCGAAAAAGAAAGTATGTAAAAAGGACCGTATACGGCCCTTTTTATATTTGAAACTTATCAAGTTGCTCCAAGAAACGCCTTGTTTTCAAATAAATCCCACAATATTCGTCATAATATGTATTCAATACTGTGCGCATTTGTTTTTTTGTACTATCCTTCACCGATACATTACCGAGCCGGTGTAAATCAAAGTGAAAAAAGAGACGTAATAATTTATGAACAGCCTCTCCCACCGGAATACGATACGGATCTTGCTCCGCATGACGCGAGCACAGAAAACCGCCTTCCCGGACAGAGAAGGCGACAAAATCTGTTTCTTGATGACAAATAGCACATGTATCAAAGTACGGGCGCATCCCTAATACCGGAAGCATTTTCGTTTGATAAATTAATGATAATACTTCTGGATCAACACCCTCACACATATAATGCAACGTTTGATATAACATTTCAAATAAATACGGATTATGCTTCTTATCTTCTGTTGCTTTATCGGTTAATTCAATAATAAATGATGCATAAGCAGTTAAAAATATATCCTCACGAATTTCTTTCATAGATGAAATAATCTCGCCTTGTTGCAAAGTTCCAAGTCCAGATCCCATTTGAATAAGAAAATGACCATGTGTCATAAGTTGCGAAATAGCTGCTAACCGACTCTTCGGCTTTTTCGCCCCTCTTGCCATTGCACTTACCTTACCAAATTCCCGTGAGTATATTGTAACAATCTTATTTGTTTCTCCGTAATCTGTCGTACGGATAACAATGCCCTCAACTTTTTGAAACATGTTCGTCACCATCCAAGGTTTGAACAAAACGGGTCAAGAAATTGGAGAGTCTAGATGCGCTAACTCCTCTTCATGTTGATCCATCTCATCGTTTACGTCTTTTTCCATTTCTTTCAAAAGCAAATACGTTTCAATGCTTCCTGTTTTGGAGAAAAACTTCCAGGTAAAATCTAGCATAAGAATCCACCTTTCTCAATAAGCGTAGCCTATAAACCAATTTCTTTTGTTGTTATTAAGTTGACCCATTTTGTTCATTTTCATGTGAGAAAAATTTTTCCTAATTTATCAAGGTTCATAAAAACCAATAATCAGCGGATGAACAAAACATCCACTGATCACAACTTTACTTCATATTAATACTCGTCTTCACGGAAACCAAGGTCACGAAGCTGTGACATCTTATTACGCCAATCTTTTTGCACTTTCACCCACACTTCTAAAAATACTTTAGAACCAAGAAGTGCTTCAATGTCAAAACGAGCTCTCTTACCGACTTCTTTTAACATCTTCCCTTGCTTACCTATAATAATTCCTTTTTGTGATGCACGTTCAACAACAATCGTTGCGTTTATATAAACCGCTCCGCCCTCACGCTTTTGAATTGCATCAATAACAACCGCTACAGAATGCGGTACTTCTTCACGTGTTAAATGTAATACTTTTTCACGAATAAGCTCTGAAATAATAAATCGCTCTGGATGATCCGTTACTTGATTATCCGGGTAATATTGCGGTCCTTCTGGTAAATACTTTTTAATTGCTCCGATTAACGCTTCAACGTTATTACCGTCCAATGCAGAAATTGGCACAATCTCCGCGAACTCATATAATTTACGATATTGATCAATCAACTCCAGCAATTGCTCTGGATGAAGTTGGTCAATTTTATTAATTACCAAAAATACCGGTTGTTTCGTTTCTTGTAATTTCTCAATAATAAATTCCTCACCACGACCATATCCTTCAGTTGCATTGACCATAAACAAAACAATATCAACTTCTTTTAATGTCGTTTGAGCCATCTTCACCATGAAATCGCCTAGTTTATGTTTAGGTTTATGTATTCCTGGTGTATCAATGAAAACTACTTGTGAATCATTTTCTGTATATACACCTTGAATTTTATTACGAGTTGTTTGTGGCTTATCGCTCATAATGGCAATTTTTTGGCCAATAATACGATTTAAAAATGTAGATTTCCCAACATTCGGTCTGCCAATAATAGAGACAAAACCTGATTTATAACCTTTTCTATTCATGTAAATCCTCCGCTAAAAATGCTCCTGGTAACAATTCTCCGACTGTTGTCTCTTGAACATCACCATGTAAGTTTGATAGGTATACTTTCGTATCCTGTTTACATAATTCTATCATAACTTGTCGACATGCTCCACAAGGAGGTACTGGACGCTTTGTATCCGCTACGACTGCAATAGCTACAAACTCGTTATCCCCTTCAGAAATTGCCTTAAATAACGCTGTTCTTTCTGCACAGTTACATAAACCATATGATGCATTTTCAACATTACATCCACGATATATTTTTCCATCCTGAGTTAGTAAAGCTGCACCTACTTGAAATTTAGAATATGGTACGTACGCTCGTTTACGCGCTTCGGTTGCTTCTTGAATTAATTGTTCGCTATTCATATTCCCGCATCCTTTCCGTTCATAGATGTGAATAGATAAACTCTTTCATTAAAGGCCTTCACGGCGCTCCCAAAGCTTAATAAAAGCTTCGGAATGCAACTATACCATATACGGTAAAAAGATAATAGCACCAATTACAGCAGCTATAATTGCAAATAATAAAACTGCCCCTGCTGCAACATCCTTTGCAATTTTTGCAACCGGATGAATATCGACGGTTGCTAAGTCTACTGTTTTTTCAATAGCCGTATTCACCATCTCTAAACTCATTACAATCCCTATCACAATAAGTACGACAATCCATTCCATTGTTGTAATATGGAAATAAAAGCCGCAGCATATAACGATGACTGCGGCTAAATAATGAATTTTCATATTTCGTTCATGACGAAGACAAAAGTATATACCAGCTATAGCATATCCAAAACTATCTAAAAGTTTTCCTGTTTTCATCGTCCTAATCCAAAGGCCTCTAAAATTTCTTTTTGTCTTCCAAACATTTCTTTCTCATCTTCTTCTGTCATATGATCATAACCAAGCAAATGCAAAAAGCCATGTAGTGCTAAAAACCCAAGTTCTCGATCAAAAGAATGTCCATATTCTTCAGCTTGTTCTTTTGCTCTTGGAATAGAAATAATAAGATCTCCTAACATACGCGGCATCTCTGCACCGACAATTTCCATTTCGCCTTCTCCCATTTCTTCCATAGCAAAAGAAATAACGTCCGTAGGCTGATCCTTATCTCGGTAATCACGGTTTATTTCACGAATACGTTCATTATCTACAAATGTAACCGATAATTCTGCGCCTTCTTCTATGTTCTCCATTTGGGCTGCTTTCTCTACTAAACCTCGAATCAAACTTATATATTCGTCTTTCACTTCTTCTGTTTCATCAATAAAATCAATTAATAAACTCATTCTTTCTCCTTTTCTTCCGGCGGTTCCGGATATGTAATACGGGAATGGAAAATACCATTTAACGTTTCACATAACGTTTTTCCAACGATTTGTAGTTCCTTAAATGTCAAATCACATTCACTAAATTGACCATCTTGCAGGCGATCTTTAATAATACTTTGCACTAAATTATTAATCTGATCTGGTGTTGGATGGTTCATCGAACGTACCGCCGCTTCCACACTATCAGCAATACCAACGATCGCCGACTCTTTAGAAGTTGCTTTTGATCCTGGATAGCGGAACATTTCCTCCGTATATTTCTCTTTATCTTCTTTAATCGCATTATAATAAAAATATTTAAGTAACGTTGTACCATGATGCTGTCCAGCAATATCGATAATTTCTTGAGGTATATGGTGTTCTTCTAACATTCTCACCCCATCGGTTACATGAGCAATTATAATATCTTTGCTCGTTACAGGGTCTAATCTATCATGCGGGTTTTCAATACCCATTTGGTTTTCAATAAAAAACTGTGGTTGTACCGTTTTCCCTACATCATGATAATAAGCCCCTACACGCGCTAATACTCCATTTGCTCCAACTGCTTCACAAGCAGCTTCTGAGAGATTAGCTACCATTACACTATGGTGATATGTACCTGGTGCTTCTAATAAAATTTTACGCAAAAGCGGGTGATTCGGACTTGAAAGTTCCATCAATTTCATACTCGATACAATCCCAAGACCACTTTCTAAATACGGTAAAATCCCCATAGCTAGAACAGAAGAGATAATACCCGAAACAGCAGCCATTAATAATTGCACCCCAATTTCAAGAGGCGAAAAATTCCCGTTACGTAATAATAGCAAAGCCGCTAATACGACTACATTTAATACAGAAACGAGTATACCAGCTTGTAAAATCATCGTACGACGATTTTTTTCTCTCAAGAAAATACTAACTGATAATGAACTTAATAAAACATAAATCCCCACACTATAATTCAGTGTACTCGTTACACCTTCATTAAACATAATACTTCCGCATACAGAAAAGATCATACTCGTTAAAAATACAAATCGATCACCAATCATTAATTTTACAAGTATTGTTCCCATTGCAACTGGAACAACATACGCGATTCCTGCATACTCAAGCTTTTGAAACAAACTAATGATTTTCATTAAAACAATCGTGATAGACAAAATTGTAATATACGCTAAGACATACGGCCTATCTTCTCTTTTCCGCTGTAAAAACACTTCAAACTGCTTATGCATAAAGTACAATAGCACACCAATGAGTACCGCTAACCCAACATAGGGTTGAAAACTGTTCCCTTTTTCTAACAGGCCAACTAATTTCAACTGATTGTACATATCACTTGAAATCGTTTCACCTTCTCTAACAAGGACTTGCCCTTGAAGAATATAAACAGGTGGAACTAAATCTTCTTCCGCTTTTCTCTTCTCTTTTGTTAAGGTCGGATCATAAAAATAGTTTGCAGAAATCGCATATTTCCCTAACGCCTTAATAGATTCCTTTAAACCATTATCAACATTAACACTATTCATCTCACTTACATATCGTTCCTTCGCATCCTTCAATTCATCCATTTTAACATGCTCAGTCATGATACTATTAATAGCTGTAACTGTTGCATCTTTCGCTAATACTAATTGGTTCGAATCCGCATTAATTAAGTTTAGTAAGTTTGAATCAGATAATTCTTTCGTTAAATCAGTAGGCAATTTTTTTTTCAACTTGTCCACTTTTTCAGCATCAGTAATCTTTTTTTGCTCATCCGGTCCAACCGCTTTAATCTCTTGTATCACTTCATCTACTTTAGCAAAGACGTCATTCACAATATCCACTTTATTTTGTTTATACTCACTTTTATATGTATATTGATCTTCAACTTTTGTAGCGGCTTCTTTTTTCTTTTTGTCCGTTGTAACTTTATCTTCAATTTTAATAGGAGAATGGATTGTTTTTTTCGCAATAGAATATGTTGTAACATCTAATTGCTCTGGTTTTACATTATTCATAAGTGCAAAAAACAGCACTGCCCCTAATAAAACGTAAGAAATCCAACTTAGTTTTTTCGAATGTTGTAAATTACGAAACCACTTAGAAATTTCTTGAGATCTTGACATGATTTCAATACCTTCTCCTCTCCAGAAATAAAGTGAAACTATTTATAGCTTTCATTTCTTCTAGGTAACGATACTTTTTGGACAACATTTTTATCCACTCTCACCTATAGTTTATTTCCCTCGTCTTTAATGATAGTAAAAAATATGTCATTCGCCAACCTTATCATACAAAAAGAAATGATCCTGACAAATAGGATCATTCCATTTTATCATATGCCTCAATAATACGTTGCACTAACGGGTGTCTCACAACGTCCGTTTGTTCCAATGTAATGAACGAAAGACCTGATACACCAGATAAAATATTAGCAGCAATAGAAAGACCTGACTTTACCCCTTTTGGCAAGTCTACCTGTGAGGGATCCCCCGTAATAACCATTTTAGAACTAAAACCTAATCGTGTTAAAAACATTTTTATTTGAACACCAGTTGTATTTTGCGCCTCATCTAATATAACAAATGAATCATCAAGAGTACGCCCTCTCATATAAGCAAGAGGTGCAATTTCAATTACACCACGTTCCATCATACGTTGTGTATATTCTTGTCCAAGAATATCATGTAACGCATCATATAGTGGACGTAAATACGGATCTACTTTTTCTTTCAAATCACCTGGTAAAAACCCTAAGCTCTCTCCAGCTTCTACAGCAGGTCTTGTTAAAATAATTTTCTTTACATACCCTTGCTTTAAAGCTCTCACAGCCATTACTACGGCTAAGTATGTTTTTCCTGTCCCAGCAGGTCCTATCCCAAACACAATATCATTCTTTTTCATTGCATGAATATATCGTCTTTGCCCCATCGTTTTCACACGAATGGATTTACCTTTTGCCGTTTTAAAAATTTCCTCTTCATATAATTCTTCGAATTGAGCAATTTTCCCTTGTTGCCCAAGCTGAATCGCATACGCAACATCTCTTTCCGAAATTGATACACCTTTACGGATAACAACAAGTAACTGTTGTAAGATTTTTTCTACGAGCACCACAGTTTCATCTGCCCCAGATACACGAACAGATTCTCCTCTAGTCACAATCGATACACTAAGTTCTCGTTCAATTACTTTTAAATGAGCATCATTTACCCCAAAAAGAGCGATTGCTTCGTTGGGGTTTTCCAATTGTTGGTTCATTTCTACTAATTGTTCTGCCATTACTCAGTCTCCTTGAATATCGGATTCAGATATTGGTTGTGGCTCTGCAATATTTTCAATCACTGTATAATGTAATGTGACCTTTAGGTGATCCGCCTCAACCTCTTTACTCAAAATGTTATCACTTACAATCATAGCATGTTCATCCAATTTTTTCTTCAGTTCTTTTTCTGCCATCTCTTTCGCTACTTTCATTGCTTGTTTTTCGGTATATTCTCGGTTCGCTTCTTCCTCTTCTCGTACAATATCTTTCTCGTATGCAATTGGTAATGTAAATCCAAATAATTTCACATCATGTTTTACACTTTCAGTACGAGAGCGCTTATACTTATCCTGTAGAAATCCCCATATTTTTATTTTAGTACTCCCAAATTCAAGGAAATATTCATTGTATGAATTACCAGTATACACTTGAAATTGTGTCTTTAACGGAACATCCACCTCAGATTTATACCACGTTTCTCCATATACAATCCCTTTAGCCGAAACAACTGTCGGATTCTCCTCATTACCATACATCCCGGATACGAGAAGTTGCCCCTTTTCTACATGGTCATTTTTCATGACAACCGGCTTCCCAACTTCCACAAATGTTTTTGTAATAATCCCTTCTTTTTTTGCTACTAAGTTTTGTGGCTGTTGTTCACTTTCTTTTTTCGGCTCATTTTTTTCAACAATCTTAAAATGATATGTTGTCCCTCTTATTTCTAATCCCGCCCAAGTAATCGCATTAATATTGTCTGTCAAATGACGTTGAACATCTTCTACACTCGGCATTTGAAATTGTAATTTACCTTTTTTTATACCCATTTTGTCCAATTCTTTCATCAATATATATTCTGTTTCAGGTTTTGCTCCTGTAATTTCAATTTTCCACACCATATTTGACAATGCGATCATTCCGAAAAAAAATATTAAAAACCCAATTAAAAATCCACTATTTTTAATTACACGCTTATTCCAAAAAGGAAAACCGTAACGTCCAATAAAATATAATTTACATTCATTTTTTCTATAAATTGGTTTTATCTTTTTCACATCTCGTAATAACATACAAAAAACTAACGTTTCATCAGCTATCTTCTTTACATCCCAAACGAGTAATTTCTTCCGCACACACTCGTTAACAAAGCGTTCCGCTCCTCTACCTTCAATTCGCACCTTTACATACCCAAGCCATTTTATAAACCATTTATTTTTCATCGACTATCTCCACTACCTTTCTAAAAGTAGATACACTACTTTTCAATTCGATTATCAAACTAGCTCGTACTAAAATTTTAATTAGCAGATTCCTTGATCCTCACTAATTATTAACCTTCACGAGCCAGTTTTTTACGTGGAACTCAATTCCCACCTATCCTCTTTGTACGAACCGAATATTGAGGCCAGAACGTTACCGCCTGTTAATACAAGGTAACGAAGAAAAACTTCACAAACGGAAGTTTCTCCTCACTCCTCTTTCTTTTCATTTTCTAAAAACGTCACTTGTTCAATAATCCCTTCAAGCAACAGTTCTTCTGGAAGGATTGTTTTAATAACAAAGGATTGACCTTTAATTAATAATTGACCATGTTTCAATAGCAATCTTACCTCTTTATCTGAAAACACTAATAATCCTCGATGATTTTCTATATAGATATGTACTTGCCCAACAAGCGTGATCCGAGGTAGATCCATTAACACATCCACTGGCAGGTCTATTTGCTTCGTTAACCAATTCTTCATTTGTTCTATTTTTTTCATCTCAAAAGACCCCCTCTCATCCCATATGTATGAAAAAAGAGCTTGTAATATCACGTCCAAACTGAAAAAAGCATAAAAAAACGTCTCATACGAAATGAGACGCTTTTTTATGCTAATAGCTGGATAACCAGCTTATTCACAAGTGATCCGTCTGTTTTACCTTTTACTTTCGGCATAACAGCAGTCATCACTTTACCCATATCTGCTTTAGATGTAGCACCAACTTCAGAAATAACTTGCTTAATTATATCCGCTAGTTCTTCTTCTGTTAATTGCTCCGGCAAATATGCGCTTAAAATCTGAATTTCACTTTGCAGTTTATCAACAAGGTCTTCACGACCAGCTTTTTTAAATTCAAGGAGGGAGTCCTTATACTGTTTTACTTCACGAGCTAAAACTGTTAATTCCTCTTCTTCAGTAAGAGTATGTTGCAGTTTAATACCTTCATTTTGTAAAGCAGCCTTAACCATACGAATAACGGTTAATTTTTCTTTTTGTTTATTCTTCATCGCTTGTTTCATATCATCGTTTAAACGACCGAGAAGACTCATAACTTACACCCTCTCTTAGAACTTACGCTTTCTTGCCGCTTCAGATTTCTTCTTACGTTTTACACTTGGCTTTTCATAAAACTCGCGCTTTCTTGCTTCAGCAAGTGTACCAGTTTTAGAAACCGATCTTTTAAAACGGCGAAGTGCATCCTCCAAAGACTCGTTTTTACGAACGACTGTTTTTGACATTCTCTTTCCCTCCCTCCGAAACATCACACTTACATACTAATTTCAGCATGCAAAAAGAAACCCTTCTTCAGCATGTCTTTTACGATTATAATACATTTTATCACTTCAGGTCAACTATTTGGCAGAATAAAAGAAGAATAGATGCCCTTACCTGTTCAAAAGCTATGTAGATAGCTATTATCCTTTTCCCCTGAAGACAACTATATTTTTTATCATTACACCTTTTTTAATACAAGAAAGCATTAAATAACTACTCATTCAACGTACCTGCCTTTTCAGTACTTAACTTCTCCACAAAAAAAAGAAAGCATGCAAATCGTTTCCGTTTGCATGCTTTTTTATCCCGCTATTTGCCAGGACAGTAAGACCCCCACCTCAAAATTCAGCGAAAGCAAAGAACTTAGGCGGGGGTCAGGCTGATAATCAGCGGGGATGAACAACCCCCCCCCCACTGATTAAAGTTTCACTTTATGCGCTTGCTGATTCTTTTTTTACATCATCTTCAAGAACACGAACAAACTGCGCTTCGTTATATGGATAACCAGCTTTTGTAATTTTCACTTTTACTAGCTTACCAATCAATTCTTCAGATCCTTCAAACACAATTTTTAAGTAGTTATCTGTATAACCTACATATAAACCTTTACGGTCACCATCTTTAAATGTCTCTTCCGGAATGATTTCAAGTACTTCACCTTCAAATCTAGAAGCATACTCTTTCGCTAATTGATTTGATAGCTCAATTAGACGGTGAACACGATCGTTCTTCACGTCTTCAGGAACTTGATCTTCCATACGTGCTGCTGGAGTACCTGTACGTTTCGAATAAGGGAAAACGTGTAATTCAGAGAAACGATTCTCTTTAATGAAATTGTACGTTTCCATGAATTCCTCTTCTGTTTCGCCTGGGAATCCAACAATTACGTCTGATGTAATCGCAAGACCTGGTAACGCTTCTTTCAAACGATCTAAACGCTCTTGGAAAAATTCCATCGTATACTTACGGCGCATACGTTTCAATACAGTATTAGATCCTGACTGTAATGGAATATGCAAGTGACGTACAACTACTTCTGATTTATCTAACACTTCAATTACTTCATCAGAAATTTGACTCGCCTCAATAGAAGAAATACGAAGGCGTTTCAATCCGCCTACTTCCGCTTCCATATCGCGCAGTAATCCAGCTAAGTTATACTCTTTTATATCTTCACCGTACCCACCTGTATGAATACCTGTTAATACGATTTCTTTATAGCCCGCATCTACTAATTGCTGCGCTTGTTTAATAACTTCTTTTCCATCACGAGAACGCATTAAACCACGCGCCCAAGGAATGATGCAAAATGTACAGAAGTTATTACAACCTTCTTGTATTTTTAAAGATGCACGTGTACGGTCCGTGAAATATGGTACATCGAGCTCTTCATATACACGTGTTTTCATAATATTGCGGACAGCATTAATTGGTTGACGCTCTTTACGGAATTCTTCGATGTATCCTAACATCTTCTCACGATCTTGCGTACCAACAACAATATCTACACCTGGAATCGCCATAATTTCCGCTGGAGATGTTTGTGCATAACATCCAGTTACACAAATTACCGCATCTGGATTTTGACGTACAGCACGTCTAATTACTTGACGGCTTTTTTTATCTCCAGTATTCGTTACTGTACATGTGTTAATAACGTATACATCAGATTTTTTTTCATATTCAGTTCTTTCATAACCACCTTGTTTAAACAATTGCCAAATCGCTTCTGTTTCATAGTGGTTTACTTTACAACCTAACGTGTGGAACGCAACAGTTGCCATTGATTATCACCCCATCAATTCAAAATGATAAGAAGCGGCACTTAACGCATAAAGCGGAGCCGTTTCTGTTCTTAAAATTCTTGGTCCTAAACTACATGGTACAAATTTATGTTCACGAAGTGCGGTTATCTCTTCCTCCGCTAAGCCGCCTTCTGGTCCAAATACAATCAGCAGCTTTTGGCCTGGTTTAACCGTCGCTAAAGCTTTCGCAAAATTAGATTTCTCACCTTGTTTCGCTTCTTCTTCATACGCAACAAGACAAACATCATACTCGCTACTCATCGACAGCAGTTGTTTAAATGATGAGGGAACGTGTACTTCTGGAATTTCACTTCTATGCGATTGTTCCGCAGCTTCTTTTACAATTTTTTTCAAACGCTCAACTTTTTTATCTGCTTTTTTCGCATCCCACTTTACAATAGATCGAGATGCTTGAAATGGTAAAAATGCAGCTGCCCCAAGCTCAGTTCCTTTTTGAAAAATTAACTCTAGCTTGTCTCCTTTCGGCAGTCCACTTGCAATCGTCACGAACACAGGAAGTTCGCTTGACGCCTCTACCCATTCTACAATAGTGGTATCCACAAATTCACTGGTAATTTCAGCAATTGAACACTCTGCTGTTTTACCATTTACACAGCAATAAATGTGGTCACCAGCTGACATACGCATCACTCTTGCGATGTGATGGACATCATCACCCATTATGCGAATACTTGTCTCATTTACATATTTCTCTTCTACAAAATAACGTTGCATATAATCACCTTAGTAGAGTTTCGTTCCTTTCGTAAGTCAATACTTACGAAAAGAACGAAACGTTATCATTTTCATATAACAAACGGCAAGTCCCTCACCTTATACGGTGAGAGACTCCCCTGTTCTTTATAGACTAAAATCTATATTACGCATTTCGTGCAATAATTGCTACCCAATCTTCCATTCGAAGTACTTCTTCAATTGAAAATCCAGCTGTTTCTAACGCTTCTGAAATTACTTTTTCTTTCGCCCCAATAATACCAGATGTAATAAATAATCCACCTGGCTTCACAACTCTCGCTGCATCTTCAGGGAATAGAAGAATAATTTCCGCTAGTAAATTTGCTACGATTAAATCAACTGGGCCTTCAATACCTTCTAATAGACTATTCTGTCCAACATTGACAATGTCATCTGTTTTATTTAAGCGCACATTCATTTCTGCACTTTCAACTGCAACTGGGTCTAAATCATACGCTTGAACAGAAGCCGCACCTAATTTTGCCGCAGCAATACTAAGTACCCCCGAACCTGTCCCCACATCAATCACAGTATCACCTGGCTGAACCGTTTTTTCTAACGCACGAATACACATCGTCGTTGTTGGATGTGTCCCTGTACCAAACGCCATACCTGGATCTAATTCAATAATTTTTTCATTTGGAGAAGACGGTGTATACTCTTCCCACGTCGGCACAATTGTGAATGTATCAGAAATTTGAACTGGATGATAATACTTCTTCCAAGCAGTAGCCCAATCTTCCTCATCGACTTCATTAATTGTAATAGTTCCTTTACCAATTTCGATGTCGAAAGATGGTAGTGCATCAATAGATGATTTTACACCTGCAACCGTTTCGTGTAAAGAATCCGTTTGTGGGAAATATGCTTTTACCAAAACACCCTCACTTGGATATTCATCTGGGTTAAGTGCATAAATCTCACCGTATTGTTGCTCGCGCTCTTTCGTCAACTCCGCTGGGTCCTCAATCGCAACCCCGCTAGCGCCTGCTTCATGCAAAATATGAGAGACAGCTTCTACTGCTTCTTCTGTTGTATGAATACTAATTTCTGACCATTTCACAATTTACCAACTCCATTTTTTATTTCCATTATTCCCCTTTGAAAGCACGTTTAAGCTTTCTGAATAAGCTATCATCCTGCTCTTCTTGCCCTGCAAATTCACGCAATAAATCTTTTTGATGTGAAGTTAATTTCGTCGGCACAACAACACGAACGACTACATATTGATCTCCTTGACCATATCCACGTACGTTCGGAGCACCTTTTCCTTTTAAGCGGAATTCTGTTCCTGTTTGTGTTCCTGCTGAAATTTTCAGCTTCACTTTGCCATGAACGGTAGGAACTTCTACTTCCGCACCAAGTGCCATTTGCGCAAATGTTAATGGCATTTCGCAAATAATGTGATCCCCTTCGCGCTCAAAGAATTCATGATTTCTCACATGAACAACAACATATAAGTCACCTGCCGGTCCGCCATTTACGCCTGCTTCACCTTTTCCAGATACACGAATTTGTTGACCATTATCGATACCCGCTGGAATTTTAACATTGATTTTTTTACGTTTACGAACTTTACCAGAACCATGGCATGTCGTACATTTCTCTTTAATCATTTGACCTGTTCCTGAACAATGCCCACAAGCTTGACGGTTTACAATACGCCCAAATGGTGTATTTTGTTCTACACTTACTTGCCCTGATCCTGAACAATGTTTACATGTTTCTTTTGAAGTCCCTGGTTTTTCTCCACTACCCTTACAAGTATCACATGGATCCTCCACTGGAATCTCAACATTTAATTCTTTACCAAAAATAGCTTCTTCAAACTCTAAAGTAACTTGATATTGTAAATCAGCACCTTGACGCGGAGCATTCGGATCACGACGTCTGCCGCCACCGCCACCAAAGAATGAACTGAAGATATCTTCAAATCCGAAGCCACCGCCGAAGTCGCCTCCACCGAAACCTTGATTCGGACCCGCGTGACCAAACTGATCATACTGCGCGCGGTTTTGATCGTCACTTAATACTTCGTATGCTTCTTGTACTTCTTTAAACTTTTCAATTGCATTTTCTTCTTTACTTACGTCTGGATGGTACTTTTTAGCCAAACGACGATACGCTTTTTTTATTTCATCTTTAGAAGCACCCTTGCTAAGTCCAAGGACCTCATAATAGTCTCGTTTATTCATAAATTTGCAACCCCCGAATCTTTCACATAAACGTAATTTTAACACCGAAAGAAAGTGCTTTGCAACAAAGTTTCCTCACTTACAGTATGCAAAATAAAAAACTTAAGCTCCTCACACATTTCTTCTTATTCGTGAAAAAAGCCAAAGCCAAGGCACGCTTGACTTTGACTTTTTGTCATCTTACTTATTTTATTTCACTGTATTACTTGTCTTCTTTTACTTCTTCAAACTCAGCGTCTACTACATTATCTTTTTTCGCGCCAGCGTCTTGTGCTCCTTGCGCACCTTCTGCTTGCCCTGCAGCTGCTTGAGCTTGCTCGTATAATTTAACAGTTAATTGTTGCACGATTTCTTGAAGAGCATCTTTTTTCACACGGATTTCTTCAAGTTCATTTTTCTCGATTGCCGCTTGTAATGCTTCTTTCGCTTCCGTTGCTTTCGCTACTTCAGCTGCATCTACTTTACCTTCTAAGTCTTTTACAACTTTGTCTGTTTGGAATACAAGTTGGTCAGCTTCGTTACGAAGTTCAACTTCTTCCTTACGTTTTTGGTCAGCGTCAGCATTTGATTCCGCTTCTTGTACCATACGATCTACTTCTTCATCAGAAAGACCTGAAGAAGATTGGATTGTAATAGTTTGCTCTTTACTTGTTCCCAAGTCTTTTGCACGTACGTTAACGATACCGTTCGCATCAATATCGAATGTTACTTCGATTTGTGGAATTCCACGTGGTGCTGGCGGAAGGTCTGTTAATTGGAAACGACCTAATGTTTTGTTGTCAGCTGACATTGGACGTTCACCTTGTAGTACGTGAATGTCTACCGCTGGTTGGTTATCAGCAGCTGTTGAGAATACTTGTGACTTACTTGTTGGAATTGTAGTGTTACGCTCGATTAATTTCGTGAACACACCACCCATAGTTTCGATACCTAAAGAAAGTGGAGTTACGTCTAATAATAGAACGCCCTCTACATCACCAGTAAGTACGCCACCTTGAACTGCAGCACCTAATGCTACAACTTCATCTGGGTTTACACCTTTGTATGGCTCTTTACCAGTTTCACGTTTAATTGCTTCTTGTACAGCTGGGATACGAGTAGAACCACCAACAAGGATAACTTTATCTAATTCGCTTGGAGAAAAACCAGCGTCTTTTAATGCACGACGAGTTGGCTCTAATGTTCTTTCAACAAGACCAGCTGAAATTTCTTCGAATTTAGCTCTTGTTAACGTTAATTCTAAGTGTAATGGACCAGCAGCTCCAGCACTAATGAATGGTAATGAAATTTGTGTTTGTGTTACACCAGAAAGATCTTTCTTCGCTTTTTCAGCTGCATCTTTCAGACGTTGAAGTGCCATTTTATCTTGGCTTAAATCAATGTTATTTTCTTTTTTGAATTCAGCTACTAAATGATCGATGATAACTTGGTCAAAGTCATCTCCACCAAGACGGTTGTCACCAGCAGTTGAAATAACTTCAAATGTTCCATCTGCTAACTCAAGGATAGATACGTCAAATGTACCGCCACCTAAGTCATATACTAGAATTTTTTGTTCTTCATCTTGTTTTTCTAAACCGTAAGCAAGTGCTGCTGCTGTTGGTTCGTTAATGATACGCTCTACTTCTAAACCAGCAATACGACCAGCATCTTTTGTCGCTTGGCGTTCTGCATCGTTGAAGTATGCTGGTACTGTAATAACAGCTTTCGTCACTGTTTCACCTAAGTACGCTTCAGCAGAAGCTTTTAAGTTTTGTAAAATGATTGCAGAAATTTCTTGAGGTGTATAATCTTTACCTTCAACTTCTACTTTATAGTCTGTACCCATATGACGTTTAACAGACATGATTGTATTTGGGTTTGTAATTGCTTGACGTTTCGCAACTTCCCCAACTTGACGCTCTTCATTTTTGAAAGCTACAACAGAAGGTGTTGTACGGTTTCCTTCTGGATTTGGGATAACCTTTGGTTCTCCACCTTCCATAACAGCTACACAAGAGTTTGTTGTACCTAAGTCAATACCGATAATTTTACTCATGGCGATTCCTCCTACTTTTATGTAAATTATTGATTTACTTTTACCATTGATGGGCGAATCACACGGTCTTTTAGTTTATAACCTTTTTGGAATTCCTCCACAACCGCGTTTGATTCAAATTCACTGTCTTCCACTTGCATAATAGCTTGGTGCTCATTAGGATCAAACTGTTTACCAACAGATTCAATCGCTTCAACACCTTCTTTAGTCAGCGCTTCTAGCAATTGACGATGCACCATTTCCATACCTTGTAACAAGGATTTCGTTTGCTCATCAGTTGTTTCCACTTGCATCGCTCTTTCAAAATTATCAAGAGCTGGCAAAATATCTGAAACTAAACTTTGCGCTCTATATTTTTCAGCAGCCTGTTTATCCATTTGGACACGGCGCTTATGATTTTCAAAATCAGCTTGTAGACGTAATGTGCGACCTTCCGTTTCCGTTAGTTTCGCTTGTAACTCATCTACTTTTTCTTGTAAAAGAGCAGCCTCACTTTTTTCTTCTACAGCTTCTTCACTGTTTTCTGGCGTGACAGCTTCTTCAACTTGCGCTTCTTTCACTTCTTCTACCACTTGTTCGTTACGCTCTTCCACAATTTTCACCTCCTTAAAAGGTATTAGGTATCACGCTTAGCACGATTACCTAAGCATTATATATTACACACAGCAATGAGAATCTCATCACTTGAGCGAATGTATTACTCTCATTTACTTTTTAAGTCCATCAGTAAATTGCCTTGTAAATAACTGCAACAAACTAATTACACGAGAGTATTGCATTCTCGTCGGACCTAAAATCGCAATTGTTCCTAGTTGCTCTTCTCCAATCGAATATGTTGCAGAAATTAAACTACAATCTTCCATTGCTATTGAAGAATTTTCCCTACCAATTTTCACTTGAATACCAACTTGTTTATGACGCAAAATATCATAAAACTCAGCTTCGTTATCAATCATCGTCAGCAAGGATCTTACTTTTTGAATGTCATGGAACTCTGGTTGCGAAAGCATATTTGCTTTCCCTCCAAAGTATATCTTTTCCGATAAAGGAACTTGAAATGTACCATCTAACATTTTTATTGCACTATCGTAATTATGAACATACCCACGCAAGACTGTAACAATCTCTTTAAAGATTTTATTATGAAGTTCCGCCATAGATATACCAGATAGCTTTTCATTTAAAATATTAACCATTTTTTCTAAATCTGATAAATCAACAGATTCCGGAACGGTAATCGTTTTACTTTGCACATGCCCTGTATCTGTTACAATAATAGCGACTGCTGTTTGACGATCAAGCGGTACAATTTGTACATTTTTAAGTTTATTTGCGCTCAATTTCGGACCAAGAACAATGGCCGTATAATTCGTAAGCTCTGATAAAATTTGAGCTGATTGTTGTGCAATTTTTTCTGCTTCAAAAATTCTTTCAGCAAATAAATCTTTAATTTGTACAATTTCATCGGTCGGTAAGTTTTGCGGCGCTAAAAGATGGTCTACATAAAAACGATACCCTTTTTCAGAAGGAACACGCCCAGAAGAACTATGCGTTTTTTCAATAAATCCTAGTTCTTCTAAATCAGCCATTTCATTTCGAATAGTAGCTGAACTAAACGTAATTTCATCTTTCTTAGCCAACGTCCTCGAACCAACTGGTTGCGCTGATCCAATAAAGTCATCAACAATTGTTTGTAAAATTAAGAGCTGACGTTCCGTAAGCATCTCATCATCACCTCTGTTAGCACTCTTTGTCTTCGAGTGCTAAATCTATTAATAACTTACCAAAATTGACATTCAATTGTCAACGGAAACGTCACGAAATAACGAAACTTTTTCACGCTTATGGCACATTTAATTAATCAATCAAAAATGACTGGAATACTTCATTCCCTAATAGTTTCCCTTTCCTCGTTAAACAAACATGTCCATTTCTGTTTTCAAGTAATCCTTGTTCTTGATTATTTTGTAACTGCTTTGCAAAAACATGGTCCATCTCCACATTAAATTTCTTTTGGAATTCTAGCTTAGAAACACCTTTTGTTTTTCTAAGCCCTAAGAACAACTCTTCTTCCATTTTTTCTTTCTCCGTCACTGCGTGAACGTCTAAATACGGAAATCCAGTTTCATCAATTTTAGTGAAATATTGCTTAAGCGGACCTACATTTTGAATTCGTTCTCCGTTCACATAACTATGCGCTCCAGCTCCAAATCCATAATATTCTTCATTATTCCAGTATGTGAGATTATGTCTACTTTCATTATCACCTTTTGAGAAATTGCTAATTTCATACTGGTTATAGCCATGTTTTTCCATTTCATCCATTACCATTTCGTACATTTTCGCTTCATGATCTTCACCTGGTAGTCTTAATTTCCCTTTATTCATTAAGTTATAAAAGACTGTTTTCGGTTCCACAATTAATGAATATGCCGAGAAATGTTGTACACCAAGCGTAAAGGCAATGTCTAATGTTTCTTTTACATCTTCTATCGTCTGTCCTGGCAGAGCATAAATTAAATCTACATTAATATTTATAAAACCGACTTCCTGCGCTTCCCGAATTGATACGAATGCATCTTCTTTCGTATGCCTGCGTCCAATCTTCTCAAGTAGCTCATCACGAAACGTTTGCACACCAAAACTAATTCGGTTTACTCCACCTTCTAGCAATACGTTCAACTTCTCTTTCGGTAAATCACCTGGATTCGCTTCAAATGTTAATTCACAATTCGGCGCAAATGGACGCAAACGACGGTTAATGATGTCGAGTAGTTTTTTTGTTTGCTCCATATTTAAAGCTGTCGGAGTTCCTCCGCCAACAAAAATCGTTTTCATACTTTCAAACGGTACTTTTTGAACCGTATTTATTATTTCTTTCTCTAAATATTGTAAGTATTGATCAACCGGTTGGCGTTCAATAAATACTTTATTAAAATCACAATAGTGACAAATATGCTGACAAAATGGAATATGAATATATGCAGCTTGTACCAAATATAACTCCTACCTTTCTAAAAAGAAAACCTCCGCACTCCGGAGGATTCTTTACTTCTCTACTGTATTACGGATTTGTTCCATTCGCATTTTTCCCCAATCATACATCATTTCAACGATCGGTAAAAGCGACATACCTAATTCCGTCATATAGTACTCAACACGCGGAGGAATTTCCGGGTATACTGTTCGATCAACAATCCCGTCCTCCATTAACTCTTTCAATTGATTTGACAACACTTTATGAGAAATGCTCGGGAACAGACGTTGCAATTCACTAAAACGATGCGGACCTTCCACACCTAAGTGCCACAATATCACAACTTTCCACTTCCCACTAATAATAGAAAGCGTCAGTTCCTTTTCGCAATTAAAATTACCTTTTTGTATTTTCTCTCGAATATCTTTTCGAATATTTTCGGACATTAATAGTCTCCTAACTCTATATCAATCACTAAAAAGCTCTCTCACTATTGTAAATGAGAGATGCTAAGATGTCTAAAAAGTAGCATATAAAAAAGAAGCCGAACGAACAGCTTCTACTTTTATCACGATTGGTGCGGGCTAATAATTAGCGAAGAATAGAAAAATCCCCACTAATTATAGTTCACTCTATTAGTTATCATCCATTTTCAGTACAGCCATGAATGCTTCTTGCGGCACTTCTACAGAACCAACAGACTTCATACGTTTTTTACCTTCTTTTTGCTTATCAAGAAGTTTACGCTTACGAGAAATGTCACCACCGTAACATTTTGCAAGTACGTTTTTACGCATCGCCTTAATTGTAGAACGAGATACAACTTTATTTCCGATAGTCGCCTGAATTGGCACTTCAAACTGTTGTCTTGGAATTAATTTCTTTAATTTCTCTACAATTACTTTACCACGGTCATACGCTGAATCACGATGTACAATAAATGATAAAGCATCCACTTGTTCATTATTTAAAAGAATATCCATTTTCACAAGTTTAGATGGTTTATAACCAATTAACTCGTAGTCAAATGATGCATATCCTTTCGTATTTGATTTCAATTGATCGAAGAAATCATATACGATTTCTGATAATGGGATTTCATATGTCAATGTAACACGTGTTTCATCTAAATATTGCATATCAATAAACGTTCCACGTTTCCCTTGGCAAATTTCCATTACAGCTCCAACATAGTCATTCGGAACCATAATTGCAGCCTTCACAAACGGCTCTTCTACACGATCGATAGCCTGTGGATCTGGCATATTAGATGGATTATCAACAATAAGATCTTCACCGTTTGTTAAATACACTTTATAAATAACGCTTGGCGCTGTTGTAATTAAGTCAATCTTGAATTCACGTTCAATACGTTCTTGAATAATCTCCATGTGAAGCAGCCCTAAGAAACCACAACGGAAACCAAAACCTAAAGCTTGAGATGTTTCAGGCTCAAATTCAAGAGCAGAATCATTCAATTCTAGTTTTTCTAACGCATCACGTAAGTCGTTATAACGTGCAGAATCGATTGGATATAAACCACAGAATACCATTGGATTTAATTTACGATACCCTTTTAACGGCTCTACAGCCTGACGTTTCGCATGTGTAATCGTATCACCAACACGTGTATCGCCTACGTTTTTAATAGATGCTGCTAAGAAACCTACATCACCTACTGTTAACTCGTCACGTTGCGTTGTTTTTGGTGTAAACACACCTACTTCTGTTACTTCAAATTCTTTTCCAGTTGCCATCATACGTACTTTATCGCCAACTTTTACCGTTCCATTTACAACACGGATATATGCAATTACACCACGGTACGGATCATATAAAGAATCGAAAATCATACATTGTAACGGCTCTTCTGAATCACCTGTTGGAGCTGGTACCTTTTCAACGATTTGTTCTAAAATATCTTCAATACCAATGCCAGCTTTCGCTGAAGCAAGTACAGCTTCCGATGCATCTAAACCAATTACATCTTCTACCTCTTGACGTACGCGTTCTGGGTCTGCACTTGGTAAGTCGATTTTATTAATAACTGGTAAGATTTCTAAATTATTATCAAGCGCTAAATATACGTTCGCTAATGTTTGCGCCTCAATTCCTTGCGCTGCATCCACAACAAGAATTGCACCTTCACAAGCCGCTAAACTACGAGATACTTCGTACGTAAAGTCGACGTGTCCTGGAGTATCGATTAAGTGAAGAATATACTCTTCACCGTCTTTCGCTTTATACGTTAGTTGTACTGCATTTAATTTAATTGTAATACCACGCTCACGCTCCAACTCCATAGAGTCAAGCAATTGCGCCTTCATTTCGCGCTGTGCCAACGCGTTTGTTTTCTCCAAAATACGGTCTGCCAACGTTGATTTCCCGTGGTCAATGTGAGCAATGATGGAGAAGTTACGAATTTTGGACTGTCTTTTTGCTCTTTCTTCTTTATTCATCTATGTTCTCAACTCCTAATAGTCTCGCCAATATACACTAGCACTGATTATATCAATAGAGCAGCAAAGATTCAATGAAAACTCGTGCTGCTTACAATACAAATCACTCTATCTATATCTTATGCGAACAAACCATAAGAGACAAACCTTTTTCAAATTAAAAGACAGCTCTCTTACAAACATAAGACAACCATCCTTCCCGCTACCCTTAACTAAAAATTCCTTTTATTGCCCCAACAACTATATCCGTTCCAAACTTTGTCATATCACGAGCAACACTTGCTATCGCCATACCGATACCTTCTACAACATTAAAACTTCTTAAGCTTTCTAACTGTTTTTGTTTTTCAGTAGCCGAAAACGTCTCTCCCGAAATTCCGGGTTCAGCCCCAGCGCCTTCTGTTCCTGTCATATGAGCAATTTGTTCATATGACAGCTGACGATATCCTTTCATACTTTTTAGGCCATGATTAGCAAGTCCCACTCCAGCTATCATCATAAGCAAACATAAGACTGTACCGCATATACATAACAGCGTAAATTGACTCAAGTTATTTCTGCCTCTTTCCATCAATGTGTATATGCCCCTGTATTATCCTGATCAATCTGATGATGCAGTGCTGCATTTAAACCGCTGGCTATTACATTTGCCATATCCTCAATAAACGCATCTACTTCTTTTGGAGTTACCATTAAATTATGACCAAGAGGAGATAACACTTCATAAATTAACTTTCTCTTTTCTTCTTCTTCTAACGTACCAATAGCTCCTAAAAACATATTTCGACTCTTTTCATCCGGCATATCTTCTTCTGTTAATTTTTTCTTTTCTCCAAATGTAAAACCTGCTGGCAATAAAGAGCGTGACGGTTTGTTTCCTTCTTTCAGTTCCCGGCCAAAATGTTTCAAAATAAAATCAATTGTATCACTCGTAATCGAAACAGCATCTACCACAGTCGGCACACCAATTGCGATAACAGGAATACCTAATGTTTCTTTACTTAGTTCCTTACGCTTATTCCCAACACCAGATCCTGGATGAATTCCTGTATCAGAAATTTGTATCGTACTATTTACTCGTTCAATAGAACGCGCAGCTAATGCATCAATTGCGATGACAAAGTCTGGTTTTGTCTTCTCAATAATTCCGTAAATGACATCGCTCGTTTCAATCCCTGTAATTCCCATTACCCCTGGACGAATGGCACTAACAGGTCTAAACCCTTCTTCCACACTTTCAGGCTGCAATTTAAACAAATGTCTCGTCACCAGTACGTTCTCTACAACTATCGGTCCGAGTGCATCCGGCGTTACATTCCAATTCCCAAGACCTACGATTAAACAACTCGCTTCTTTTGAAACTCCAACCTCTTCTAAGAAATAAGAAAATTCTTTTGCAAAAATACGCTCTACCTTTTGCTGAAGTTCCGTATCTTGTTGTCGTATACCTTGCACCTCAAGAGTTAAATAACTTCCAGGTTTTTTCCCCATCGACTCAGATGCAATTTCATCAATAGTTACTTTTGTAATTGTAACTCCCTCTTCTTCCCTCTCTTTTACAATAACTCCCTGTATCCCTTTTTGTTCTTCTTGGCGCTCTTGTAGCATTTGGTGCGCCTCTACAGCAAGGTCAGTTCTAACACTATATTTACTTAAATCTAATGGTTCTTTCATCGTATCTCCTCCGTAATTCATAGTAAATATCGTTAGATTTCCCCAAGTTATATTAGGTCATTCTTTCCTTTACGTGAAATTTCATTGATATACTATTGCAATTCTCTTCACCGTTTGATAAAATATCACTTGTTCTATGTAAGAATCGAGTCATTCGATTGCACCAGGGAGGTGAAAAGTATGGCAAACATCAAATCTGCTATCAAACGCGCTAAACTTAGCGAAGAGCGTCGTTCACATAACGCTTCTATCAAGTCTGACATGCGTACTGCTGTTAAAACTGTAGAAACTTTAGTTACTAATAACGATCTTGAAAATGCTAAAGAAGCTTTCAAAACTGCTTCTAAAAAACTTGACAAAGCAGCTCGTAAAGGTCTTATCCACCAAAACGCTGCATCTCGTCAAAAATCTCGCTTAGCGAAACAAGTAAACGCGTAAGGCGTTTAAAAAACGATCCATTCGGATCGTTTTTTATATACACAAAAAAGTTCACGTACTAAGTACGTGAACTTTTTTGTGTCACTACATATGATTTAACCGCATTAAGAAAAACTCAAGCACAAGTTTTTTATCCATCTTTCCAGTCTTCATACTATAATCAGCTTCCGCCAATTCTATAATAACTTTTTTTAATTCTTCAAAAGAGAAAAACTTCGTTTGATTCATCGCCAACTTTACCCGGTATGGATGTACACCAATATGGGACGCGATTTGATTTTGTCCGTAACCACGCTGTTGCAACTCTTTCACTTGATGTAGCAAGCGGAACTGACTTACTAATAAAGCGAGCAGTTTAATCGGTTCTTCCTGCTGTGTAAATAATCCGTCTAAAATTTGCATCGCACCAGCGATATCTTTTTTCACAACTTTTTCTGTTAAAGCAAACACGTTTTGCTCAACAGATTTCGGCACAAGTTCCGTGACAAGTTTTGGCGTAATTTCTCCGCCCATACCGACGTATAACGTTAACTTGTCCATTTCCTTCGCCAACATTGTTACATTACTTCCCACAAGCTCTAACAATAAACTAACAGCTGCATTATCAATATGCACATGCACCTCATCCGCACGAGAAACAATCCACTTCTGAACATCCTGCACTTGCATCGCATTTGCTTCTATTACATCCGCTGTTTTCTTTAATAGTTTTGTAATTTTTTTTCTTTCGTCTAATTTTTCATAAGGCGCAACAAAAACAAGAATAGAAAAAGGAGATGGCTCCCCAATATATTCTTCTAAAATTTTTATATTTTGTTCTAATTTTTCTTTTTGTGCCGTTAAAAATAGTGGTGATTTTATTAATATAACTTTACGCTCGCCAAAAAAAGGAAGCGTATGCGCATCCTCAACTACATCTTCTAAATACGCTTCTTCCAAATCGTATGTCACAACATTAAACTCTCGATCTTCCTCTTCAAGCGCTTCCGTTGTAATAAGCTTTATCGTTTCATTTATAAAATAGGCTTCCGTTCCATACAGTACATACAACGGAGCGAACTGTTTCTTTTTAATCTTCTTATGTATATCACTCATATTTTTTCCTACTCCCTAACTTGGCAATATATATTTATACTAATGCCCTAGCTTTTGTTTTACAAGTACAAAGGGACGGTCTTTATAACCCGCCCCTTTATTTATATAAAACGCCACGCAATAAGCCCCGGATTTCTTATTGGTGTGCGGTAATCACCTTCCCTTTATTATTTACAATAATAATCTTAGTATAAGTGCCAACTGTTAACATGATTGGAAATGAAAAATTCACGCTACTTAACTAACTAGAAAAAGTATACAAATACTCTATTTCACTTCATATAGAAATTGTAGATTTTTTTCTGACAATATTTTATACTAAAATGGAATGTTGGGGAGGGATTCTAAATGAATGATTTTGAACAAAACGTTCAAAGTAAACGCAATGACGCTATTGATTCAGGGGTAGGATTTATCGTCTCATTTGGTTTTTTCGCAACACTTTTCATTATTGCAACTGTTATTAAATTCATCGGTTCTTAAAGGCTGCTGCTTAACGGCAGTCTTCTTTTTTTCATCTTCTATGTGTTTCATCATATGTGATTTTACTTTGAAAGGTTCCTTTTTCTCCATTAAAAACATAGGAAATAGCACCTTGCTTATCCGTACGCCATATATCAATACCCATCTTCTTAAAACGCTCTATAACTTCCTTATGCGGGTGCCCATACCTATTACGCTCCCCCACAGAAATAATCGCTACAGCAGGCTGTACAAGGCTTAAAAATGGATCTGTAGACGATGTTTTACTCCCATGGTGGGCAACTTTTAAAATATTAGCTCGCAAATCAGGATATGTTGATACTATAAACTTTTCTCCTTCTTCTTCTAGATCACCCGTAAATAGCCATGTTAGTCCCCCTAGTCTGGCCCATAGTACAATCGAAGAGTCATTTTCTCCCTTTTCTTTCCCCTTTGGAGCTAATACGAAAAATTCCGCTTCATTTACCCTCCAACCTTCCCCTTCTCCTACTACACTTATCTTCATGCTCTTTTCTAACGCCTTTTTCTTCACCACTTTTTCCAATACAGCATCTTGTTCCTTTCTCCCAAATACAACCTCTTTTACAATAATAGATGACAGCAAATCCAGCGCAGCACCTATATGATCCGCATCTCCGTGCGTTACAATTAATTTATCAATCGTTTTTATACCTTCTTTTTGTAAAAAAGGAACAAGAATATCATGCCCAACAGAAAATTCATGCTTTTTTTGTTGCCACGCTTCCTTCTTGACAGGAAGGGCTCCTCCTGTATCAATAAGATAAACCTCTTTATCGTACGGAAGACGAATTAATATCGCATCTCCCTGTCCAACATCAAGAAATGTAACACTC
Organism: Bacillus sp. RC252; assembly: GCF_044909215.1. Classification (NCBI taxonomy): domain Bacteria; kingdom Bacillati; phylum Bacillota; class Bacilli; order Caryophanales; family Bacillaceae; genus Bacillus; species Bacillus sp. RC252. The sequence goes on from NZ_JBIYDV010000007.1 coordinate 221,035, forward strand.
CCACTTTCGCGAAAATATGGATATACATAATGACAAGTACTAATAAAAAGAAACACACCCACAACTATGCACAAAATTTTTTTCTTTATTACCCTTTCCCAAATCACAAATATACTAACGATACTAAAACAATATATAGCCACAAGAAATAAAGGAGTTTGACCAAAAGTAAGTCGGATGAAAGGGAAACTTTCACAGTAACTTAGAAAATCATTAGAAATGGTTAAACATAGTGAAAGTACATATGCGATTCCTTTTGCGAAAAATGGAATAACCGGCATACATATAAGAATAATGATGCTACACGGCAATACAATAATGGATAGAAAAGGAACATATATAAGATTGAGGAAAATGCTATAAGGAGAAAAATAACCAAAATGATATAACAAGATGGGGGTACTAGCGAGCTGTGAAATTATAGAAATGTAAATAGAATTTCGAAATATCCCATTACTACGCTCTAATAATATCGGCGCAGATAGTAGTAAAGAAAAACTACCTACAAATGAGAATTGAAATCCAATGTTGAAAATAAGATACGGATCGTATATAAGCATACATATAGCTGTTATACTTAAGGCGTCTAGACTAGATAAGCGAACAGAGCACATGAAAGCTACCAATAATAAAACTCCTGTTATAGAAGCCCTCACAACAGATGGCGACGCCCCAGCTATGATCATATACAGAGGAATGCAAACTATAAGGCATACTGTTGCTATCTCTTTCGTCACACCACTTCTTAGCAAAACAAAATACATTATAACCATTAATAATACGATATGCGATCCTGAAATTGCTAACAAATGTATAAGACCAAATTGTTGATATTGCTCTTCTACTTCAAACGTCATTTGTTGTCGATCTCCAAATAATAATGCGTTCATAAATGCACCTGATTGTTCCGGGAACATTTCTGTAACTTTCGAGATTGTTTGTTGCCTGAGAAGGAAAATCCATTGCACGAGTGACAACGATGTTTTTTGACATTCAGAAATGTATGTCACATCAAATATAAAATGTATTTTTTGCTGATATAAATAATTACGATAATCAAAAACATGAAAATTCCGGGCAGTTTGTGGTTCTTTCACCTCCCCTTTAAATGTACACGATATACCTGCATGTAATTGTTGCAACTGCTTCTTTTCCGAAGCAGATTGTATTTTATAATTTAACTGCACTAAGTTTTTATTCTGATCTTCAATTTGAAAAGAGAGACGATCCCCATTAATTAGAGGTGTATTTTGCACGACCCCTCGTGTAACTTCATAGGACTCCCCTAGCGGCTTATTTAGACTCTGAACATACGTGGTGTACATAGCGCCACTAAAACACGCTATTATACAAAATATGAAGGTTTTACGCGAAGTACGATATAAACAAAATAAAACATAACAAACGAAACAACAAGCAGCCAACAAATGCGATGCGGAAAAGGTAATTGCAATCCCAATTATAAACGAGATTGCAACATAGCCCCATTGCCCATTCAACTCATACTCACTCCTTATAGCATCATTTTCGCTTTAGTGAATACACGCTGTAATTCTTCCATTGATAAATTATCTTTTTCTAAAGCTGCGAATAATTCCTTTAGCTGTAAATGACGCTCTTGTTCTTCTAGCGATGTAATATCGTATTCTAGTGGAACGTGCTTTACTGTTACACTCGCTTGTTCAAATAACTCTACGGCATACGGATGATTTTTATAGTCCTGTGCATAATAAACCGCTGTAACACCACTTTGAATAATCGCCTTACAGCACTGCAAACAAGGAAAATGTGTGACATAAATTTCCGCTTCCTCTGTTTTTGCACCAAACTTCGCACATTGCAATAAAGCATTCATTTCAGCATGAATTGTACGAACGCAATGATTATCAATGACATAGCAACCATCGTCTATACAATGCACACCACCTTTAATTGAACCGTTATATCCACCAGCAATAATTCGTTTATCACGAACAATTGTCGCTCCTACCGCAAGCCTTGTACATGTACTACGTAAAGATAGTAGATGGCTTTGCGTCATAAAATATTGATCCCATGAAATTCGTTCCATATTTTTCACCTTCTTTTTTGTCTACTTGTAGTGTAGCGAAAAAAGAAAAACTTCGTCAATCTTTTATGGAATAATAATTTGATCTTTTATTTTCTCTAAAGACTTCGCACCAATCCCATCAATTTCTAATAAATCTTCTATTTTCTGAAACGGACCATGTTCTTCTCGGTATTTCAAAATACTTTCCGCTTTCCGAGAACCAATGCCTGTTATTTTTTCAAGTTGCTCTTTAGAAGCTGTATTTATTTGCACTTTACCCTCGCTTTTTGAAAAAGTAGCCCCTTCTTGCACTGGCTCATTCTTGTTAGGAACATAAAGAAGCATTTGGTCTTGGACCATTTGCGCCAAATTCACTTTCTTCACATCTGCATCTGGCAACAAACCACCAGCTTTTTCAACTGCCTCCTTCACCCGGTCCCCTTCCTTCATTTCATACACACCCTCTTTAAAAACCGCCCCTTTCACATCAATTATAATTATTTTTTTCTGCTCCTTTGTATCCAATACTTTCGGTTTACTTTTTTTCTCCACATCTTTCACTTGAACTTCCGTTGTAATGAGCGATCGCTCTGTTTGCTGATTCGTTTTCCAGAAAAAAAGAAAAATCAAAGTGCCAATAATAATCACTAATCCCAACCATTTTTTCGGAAAATCCCACATCATTTTACACCTCTAATCATAAATTTATAACATCATTCATATTGTTTAGGAGAAAGCTGTTACGAAGGAGGGATGAAACATTGAACATAGGAATTATAGGGACAGGGAACATGGGGAATATACTAATCGATGCATTTTTAGAAACCCGTGCTGTCAAACCCTCGTGCCTTACTATTATTAATCGGACGCCTGCCAAAGCATATCATATAAAAGAAAAATACCCTTCTGTTCATATAGCCAAAACAATCCAAGAGGTAATCGAAAAATCCCAGCTTATTTTCATTTGCGTAAAACCGATAGATATATACCCTATTCTACAAAAATACGCTGACCATTTTTCAGACGAAGATTGCTTAGTTTCTATCACAAGCCCCATATCTCCATCACAATTAGAAACACTTATACCTTGCCACGTCGCTCGTATCATTCCAAGCATCACAAACCGCGCCTTATCCGGCGCATCACTATTTACATTTGGAAATAACTGCTCTCTAGAATGGCAACAAAAACTACTTCGTCTATTCAAAAACATTTCTACTCCCCTTGTTATAGAAGAAGATATAACGCGCGTTTCATCTGATATAGCAAGCTGCGGCCCTGCTTTTTTTAGTTATTTATTACAATGTTTCATTAACGCTGCTGTAGATAAAACAAATATTACACATGAAGAAGCCACTACTTTAGTAAGTGAAATGGTCATTGGAATGGGGAAATTACTTGAAAAAGAAATTTTCACATTACCTACTTTACAAGAAAAGGTATGCGTTAAAGGCGGTGTTACAGGAGAAGGTATTCGTATTTTAGAAGAGCACGTTGGGGATATGTTTCATAAATTAATCGAACGGACACATGAGAAATTTGATGAAGATTTAAAATGCGTTGAGCAGCAATTCAATAAACACACATAATAAATACGCCATCGTAATCCCAAACCCTTTTTATTAATACTTATCTTTTTCATACTACATTTTCACTAAAACTAGCATTTTTACACTTTACACATATCATCTTTTTATTTTTCTAGAACTAAAACTACATCTTTTCTATAAAACAAAAGCAACCTTATCGGTTGCTTTTCTTTTATCCATTCTTCTTCGCCATAAAAAAGATGCGCTCTGTTTGTTCTGTCACTTCAATTCGTTCAAAGTCACCTGTGACGCGAAGCACTGTAAACCCAGCTTCTTCAAGCCATTTTGTTAACACTTCAACTGAATACGCACGTTGCACGTGACATTCGTCAAAACGATGATACACATCTTCTTCTGAATCTTGTACAAAGAATGTCAAATCATGTTCCACACTATCTGATTCTTCTCCAGGGAAGCAGTTCCAAATAAGTGATATTTCTTCGCCGTTCACTGTATATGTTTCATTTTGAAATACGTGATGTATTTTATATAAAGAGTGTACATCGAATAAAAACAAGCCATCCTGACGTAAATGGTGGAAAACTCTTCTAAATGTTTCTTGCACTCCATCTTCTTGCAATACATAATTTAATGAGTCACAAAAGATTGTCACACAATCAAATTCACCAGGGACATCGAGTTCTCTCATGTCTTGTTGGTAAAAAGGAATAAAATAGCCTTCTCCCCCCAATTTTTGCTGCGCGACAGTTAACATTTCTTCCGAAAGATCTACACCAATTAAGTCATAACCTTTTCGCACAAGCGGAAGTGTTACGTTACCAGTTCCACATGCTACGTCAAGGATTCTTGCCTCTTTCATAGATGCCTGTTGTAAACTTTCCTCTGTGAATTCCACCCATTTATCATAAGGGACATCATTCATCAGTTCGTCATACAGCAAAGCAAATTGTTCGTATTTCATTGATCTAGCTCATCTGCAATATCTTCACGCGGCACATCGCCCCATAGACGCTCTAAATTATAGTGATTACGCTCATCTTTATGGAATACATGAGCAACCACATCACCAAGGTCTACTAAAACCCAACGCGCTTCATCAAAGCCTTCCATACGTTGTACGTTAATTTCGAACTCATGTGCCTTCGCTTTAATTTCACGTGCAATTGCTTGTACTTGTTTGTCTGAATTTCCGTGACAAATAATAAAATAGTCTGCAATCGGTGAAATACCTTGCATATTTAGTACAACCATATCTTCTGCTCTCTTATCATCAGCTGCTTTTGCCGCTAATACTAATAACTCTTTATCTTTCATTTATTAATTTCCTCCTTGATAACTTCATTGTATGTTTGGAATGTTAATGGATAAATCGTTTGATCTTTTTCCATTAAAAATTGAATCGTTCGCTTTAAAGCAAACAGTAAAGCTTGATTTATATCTTTATATGCGAGTTTCCTCGCTTCTTCCACACCAGGAAACTTACGTCCTGGTTCAATGTAATCTGCTACATAAATAACTTTATCTAACATTGTCATTTTTTCATGACCACTTGTATGATATGTAATAGCTTGTAGAATTTCAGGATCAGTAATGCCTACTTCTTTTTCTACTAAGTATGCCCCAACAGGTGCATGCCATAACTCTTTGTTATAGTGCAGTAGATCCTTTGGCAAAGCTTCTCCCTTGATAATCTCTTCCATTTCTGGAATCGCTCTACATTTTGCATAATCGTGAAATATAGCAGCCGTCTCTGCCTTTTTCTCATCTACACCATATAACCTAGCAAGTTCAATCGCTGTTTCCATTACACCAACCGTGTGTATATAACGTTTTTCATGCATTTGTTGTTTGACAATACTAAGTGCTTCCTCACGATTCATACAACCCATTCCTCTCGATATATACCTGTACTTTTTCGGGGAGTAAATATTTGCACGTTTTCTTCGTCATATATCTCTCACGTAACAGAGAAGAAGAAACTGCAAACTCCGGAATTTCCACTTTTACGATATCATAAGGCGTATGTAATGTATAACCTGGTCTTGCAACTCCAACGAAAGTCACAAGCTTAAGTAACTTTTCAATGTTATACCACTTCGGCAAATACTCAACCATGTCTCCGCCAATAATAAAGTGAAACTGCACATCCGGATACTTCTCCGTTAATTGTACCATAGTATCGTACGTATAAGATGGGCCTTCTCTGTCTAGCTCTTCTAAACAAATTGAAAAGTATGCTTCTTCCTCAATCGCTATTTGCAGCATATTTAATCGACTTTTCACACTCGTAATGTTACGTACTTGCTTGTGCGGTGGAACTTGATTCGGCAAAAACCATACCTCTTCCAACCCTAAAGCATGATACACTTCATTTGCAATTAACAAATGCCCATTATGAGGTGGATCAAACGTGCCACCAATAATGCCAATTTTTCTCAAAAGAAACGCTCCTTCCTTTTACATACAGCAACTCTCCCCATACAAATTCGAAGAGAGCCCACTGTTAATAAAAGTTCAATTGGTTTCGCTTTCTACATATCAAGCGTCCATTACGAAATAACTCACGTATATCTTTTATCGAGGAAGCTTAATCTGCTTATTTTCTCTTGATTCTTTGTATAAAACAATTGTGCTTCCGATTACTTGAACGATTTCAGCTCGTGCACCTTGTGCAAGCTCTTCTGCAACTTCACTACGATCAAATTCACAGTTTTGTAATACGCTCACTTTAAATAGTTCACGAACTTCTAATGCTTCTCCAATTTGTTTCACCATATTTTCATTCACGCCACCTTTTCCAACTTGAAAAATCGGTGTTAAATGATGTGCCTTTGCACGTAAAAATCTTTTTTGTTTTCCTGTTAACATATAATTAGCCTCCAAGCTCTCTCATTACTAATTGTTTCATTCTATCAATATTCGGCACACACCCTGTCCACATTTCAAACGCAAGTGCACCTTGATAAACGAACATATCGATTCCATTTTGAATTATTGCACCTTGTTCTTTCGCATCGCCTAAAATTTTCGTCTCAAATGGATTATAAATAATATCAGAAACAATCGTTCCTTGTTTCAATGAACGAATTTCCAGCGGCGTATACTCAACATGTGGATGCATACCTATCGTTGTTGTTTGGATGATAATATCATATTCCCCTTGATTTTCTGCTGCACATTCTAACGATAGAGCATGCGAATTAACATTTGCCATGCACCCAGAGATAAGGTTTTTCGCCTTATCTCTCGTACGATTAGCAATATCAATTTCTTTCACACCTACATCGGCAAGCGAGAAGTAAATAGCTCGGCTAGCACCACCTGCACCGATTAATAAAATACGTTTCTCTTGAAGTGGATCTTCACTAATTGACTGCAGGGCACGAACAAAACCAATTCCATCTGTATTATACCCAATCAATTTTCCATCTCGATGAACTACTGTATTTACCGCACCGATTTGCCTTGCTAACGGGGCAATCTCATCCAAGTACTCCATAATTGCAACTTTGTGCGGAGTCGTTACATTAAATCCTGAAATACCTAATGCTTTCAAACCTTTTACTGCTTCCCCTAGCGCTTCTTCTTCTACAAGAAACGCATGGTAATGGGCATCCATATTCAAGTGTTCAAATGCATCGTTATGCATAACGGGTGATAATGAATGTCCAATTGGATTTCCGATTACACCATATAATTGTTTCATAAATCCCTCTCCATATTAAATTAAAGATTTACGTAATGAAACACTTACTCCTTTTGGTACATGAGCAACAATTTTCGCTCCTGATTCATTTACAGTAACCCAGCCCAATCCAGAGAATACAACATCCGTTTTCGGCTCACGAATATTAAATTCATATTTCACAAACTTAGGCATATTTTCTAATTCTTCTGGTGTCGGTGGATTCAATAATTCTCCAGCGTGTTTTTCGTACAATTCATCAGCCTTTTCAAGCTTTGTACGATGGATTGTTAAACGGTTTGAGAAATGACAAGTGAATGCACGACGGCCCCCACTTACATAATCAAATCGTGCTAATCCACCAAAGAATAATGTTTGTTCTTCATTTAATTGGAATACCATTGGCTTAACTTCTGTAGTCGGTGTAATAAGCTTTAAGCTTTGTTTCCCAACATAATGCGCCATTTGATGATGATTAATAATACCTGGTGTATCGTATAAAGATGACGTTTCGTCTAATGGGATATCAATTAAATCAAGCGTTGTTCCTGGGAAATGTGATGTTGTAATTACATTCTCAGTCTCATCACTAAACTCTTTAATCATACGATTAATAAATGTTGATTTACCAACATTCGTACATCCAACAACATAAACATCTTTACCCTCGCGGTAATGCTCAATTGCATCAGCAAGTTCAGCGATTCCTTGTCCTTTAGCTGCACTAATTAAAAAGACATCTTCTGGTTTTAAACCAAGTTGCTTTGCACTATAGCGCATCCAATGTTTTACTTTATCATGCTTAACTGACTTTGGAATTAAGTCAGCCTTATTCCCTACAAGTAATACTTTATTGTTCCCTACAAAACGATGTAAGCCCGGTAACCAGCTACCATTGAAATCGAAAATATCTACGATTTTAACCACTAGTGCGTCTGATTGTCCAATTCCGTTCAAAATACGAAGGAAATCATCATCTGTTAAAGATACATCTTGAATTTCGTTATAATGTTTCAAACGAAAACAACGTTGGCAAATTACTTGTTCTTTTTCTAAAGATGATACAGGAGCGTATCCTACTTCATTTTTATTTTCTGTTTGAATTTCTACACCGCAACCAATACATTTAATTGTTTCAGTCAAACTTTATTCCTCCCAGTTAATTAAGCCTTTTTTCTTCATGTTTCTCATAATTCTTCGTTCAATTTTCCGATTAAATCGTGTCACCAATCCGTCCGTTTGCGCTACCGGTACAACTAAAATTGTATGAAGTCCCACACGATTCCCGCCGAGCACATCCGTTAGTAACTGATCTCCAATTACTACAACTTCATCTGGCTGCAGGTGCATCTCATGTATCGCACGCTTAAATGCGCGAACAAACGGTTTGCGCGCACTATGAATAAACGGAATACCTAATGGGTCAGCGAAGTCTTTAACGCGTTGCTCGTTGTTATTTGAAACGACCGTTACTTGAATATCATTTTCTTTCATTTTCAAAAACCACTCTTCAAGCTGTGGCGTTGCGTTTGGACGATCCCATTCAATTAAAGTGTTATCTAAATCAGTAATAACTCCTTTAATTCCACGTTTTTTCAAATCTTCTGGTTGAATATGATATATATTTTTCACATATTCATTTGGTAAAAATAACTTCAATTTCTTTCACCTCTTTGAGGATTTTTCATAAAATTTTTCGACAACATTTTTCGATAGATAACCTGTGGATAAACTTGTACACACTTTCCACATTAATTTTTCAGTCAATTTGGAATTTACTAACAATCTATCCACATTTTATCCACTGAGTTATGTGGATAACCTCTTGTTTGTGACTGTCATATTTTTTTGGTACATTAAATGCAACAACGAATCAATCCTTATATTATTAGGAGGTGACTCACCTTGAAAACAAAACATATGGAACAGTTATCTACTGATTTACTCACTGAGTCTTATTATAAAGCAAAAGAACTAAAATTAAATCCCGACTTCATTTTACTTATAAAACAAGAAATTATTAGACGCTCGTTAGAGGACAAGCTCGTCAAATCTTCTTGAGTACATATAGATTGCTGATTGACCTGTAAAAAGAGCCATCCTGCGATGGCTCTCGAATAAACAAGTACTCCCATCTAGGGGATTTCTCCATTAAGCATCTTTGTCCACATTTCTTAATTAGAGCTTCATAAGTATATTATAAAATCTTTTCTTTACTTATGAGATACTCGGGTTGCAATTTTTTCACCAAGACGCAACTCTTGCCCACTTGTCAATTCCTGCACTGCTTCAATCATATCTTTTTCAAATAATAAAACAACTGTTGAGCCAAATGTAAAGTATGCCATCTCTTCACCTTTTTGAACAGTACTTCTTTCATGAAGAAGCTCGATACTATTAACAAACATAGCACCTACTTTTACAAGTGCCATATGTTCGCCGTCACTATTTACTTCTGTAACAGAGCGATAATTTTTTGACAATGGTTCTTTCCCATACTCCATACCCGCTGCATTTACCGGATATGATTTTCTACCGAGTACAAATCTTTCAGTCACAGAGCCAGAAAGCGGGCTATGAATACGATGATAATGACTTGGGCTCAAATAAATTACCATATATGTACCGCCTGCATATCTCTTTGCACGCTCTTCATTACCTAGCATATCCACAATTGAATAACGCTTTCCTTTTATATCGAATGTTTTTGTATCCTCAATAGGACCTTTATCAGCAAAAACACCATCAACAGGACTAACGATACTCGATGCATCAGTATCAATACTACGCTTTCCTTCTTTTAGCCTACGTGTAAATAAATCATGCAATGTTCGATATTCCTTCAAACCCTTTTCCATCTCATCTTGATTAATTTGAAAAACTTTCACATACGATGGAATAATGATAGAGCTCAAACGAGATTGTGCAAATTTACGTAATATATAAGAAGTAAAACGACCATTTGTAAGTTCGATCATAAGTCGATATAATGTCCGTCGCAAATTACGAAACCTCCTAATCAGCCTATAACTTTAGTTTCCCCTTCTTTTCTCTCTATATCATATGTAAAATTGGTTCTTATTCCCACATATAGAATGGAGCCGTCTCGTTATACACGAAGAAAAACTAAGTATAATTTTTATTCTTAAATTGTTTAGCACCTTCTAATATTACAGATAGAACCCGCCATTTTCAACAGTGAACATGTATTTCTTCTTAGAACAGCTCGTTTTCTTTCCGTTTTCCCGAAAGAAAAGCAGCCACTTTTAAAGTGTAGCTGCTTACAATACACATTATTCTTTTGCTTTTTTCTCTTTCTCAGCCCGCACAAATTCATGGAACATTTTCATTAAAGCACGCTTTTCAATTCGCGATACGTAGCTTCTTGAAATACCGAGTGCCTTCGCAATCTCCCTCTGTGTTTTCTCTTTATCAAGCCCAAGTCCAAAACGCTTCACAATTACTTCTTTCTCTCGTTCGTCCAAAATATCGATATACTCTTTAATTTTTTCTAACTCCATACTAAGCTGAATCATATCAATTACATCTTCAGATTCTGATTTTAATATATCAATAAGTGATATTTCATTACCCTCTTTATCTTGCCCAATCGGATCATGAAGTGAAACGTCTTTTTTCGTTTTCTTCAGCACACGTAAATGCATCAAAATTTCATTTTCGATACAGCGTGCTGCATATGTTGCAAGCTTAGTTCCTTTCCCTGCTGAATAGCTTTCAATCGCTTTAATAAGCCCAATGGTACCAATTGAAATTAAATCTTCTGCATCTTCACCAGTGTTTTCGAATTTCTTAACAATATGAGCTACAAGCCGTAAATTATGTTCAATTAAAAGATTTCTCGCTTGAGCATCACCTTGCTCCATTAACTCTAAGTACTTTCTCTCATCATCTGATGATAACGGCTGCGGGAACGCATTGTTCTTCACATAAGAAACAAATACAAACACTTCTCGAACCATATATCCAATTGCGGCGAATAGACTCAAACCTTTCACCTCCGCCAAAATAGTGGTCTTTACTATGTGTATGTGGGCATGAGGTTGTTTGTGTCTGTACGATGTAAATATGGAACTCTTAACTTAATGGCATTCTTAAACCACTCAACGCTAATCATTAAATTTTTCTATAAACATAGTAAAAGCCAATCGAAACGTATCGATTGGCTTTTACTAATATTCACTCCAAATTTTCTCTCCAGTATGCGCATCTATGTAACGAATTTTCCGACTACAATCGACGGATTCTTTATGATTTTCACTCATCGTTTGTTTATACAGCAGTTTATATTTCATTTCCTCTGCATCATGATCTATACACCATTCTAATTTTACTCGAATGACCTCTTTATATATTTCTAACGCTTTTTCTTTTGTTACTTTTGGTGTTGTTTCATATGCAAGTAATTCTTTTATAAAGTTGCTAGATTCTCCTGAGTAGTGCATCACAGCACCATTTTCTGTATTGATGTTGATCATAAATTGCATATAGTCTATTGGAATCCCATTCACATATACGGAAAAGGTAAATCTTTCAATCCCATCTTCTGCTTCTTCACGTTCTTCCCAAAGACGAAGATATTGTGTGATATCTGGAATAACTCGTTCTAAAAATTGAAGTGCTTTTTGTAAACATTCCTCGCTAGACAGTATTTGTTTTACTTCTTTATCGTCTGCCAGTTTTATAAAACCAATTAATTCATTGGTTGATTTATCAATCGTAATGCCAACTAAATTATTATATTTTAACATCGGTAAATGCTTTTTAAAGAATTCATTCATTATTACAATTTAAGGTAATTATAACAAACAAAACCAAAAATCATTAGCAAAAAGACAAAAAGCTGAAACAATTAGTTCATACGAATTTCACATGAATCTATTACTATAAGAATTGTACATAGTGAAATTACTAACAATGACGTTTATTCATATATAATTTCATTTGAAAGGGGGTTGAAAAGATGAAAACTAAATATCGCTTTATGATCTCATCATTTGCTGCTTGCGCCTACATGATTTGGTGTTTAGTATAATAACAACTTCACTTGTAAATAAGAAAAGGTGTGTATATAAATGGAATATAACCAATCAACCGTTAACTACTGGAAAGCTTTTGTATTACCTTATACATTTGCTTTAGAAGAGTTAAAAACTAAATTTGAAATTATGAACCGGGAAGCTCAATTTTTAGAAGACTACAACCCGTTTGAACATATAAAAACAAGACTTAAACAACCCGAAAGTATCATCAGGAAGCTTGAGCGTAAAAACTTATCACCAACAGTTGAAAATGCTCAAACACAATTACAGGATATTATTGGCATCCGTATTACATGTTGCTTTGTAGAAGATATTTATCATTTAAAAGAAGTTATTGAAAATCGTGGAGATATGGAAATTGTAGAAGTAAAAGATTATATTGCTAATCCAAAAGGAAATGGCTATAAAAGTTTGCATATGATTATTAAATATCCATTGTCACTAAATTCTGGTACGAAAGATGTCTTTGCAGAAATTCAATTACGTACACTTGCGATGGACTTTTGGGCAAGTTTAGAACATAAACTTTACTACAAATATGAAGGAAATATACCTGATTATTTGAAGGATGAACTACATGACGCTGCTATGAAAGCTGAAGATCTCGATAATAAGATGGCAACAATCCGTCAAGATATTGATGACATTGAAGCATGTTCAAACCAAATTTTATTACCACTATAACAAGGTTCTCTCCTATGAGAACCTTGTTTATCCCGATTGGTGATGGCTAATAATCAGTGGGGGATGGACAAAACCCCCACTGATTAAAGTTTCACTTTATTTCTTCTCTATCGTACGAACCTCTTCAATCTTCCACCCTTCGTCTTCTTTTCCAAGTGCATACCGCATTTTCTTTTGAAGAGTAACCCCTCCATCTACTTCTTTTTCCTCCGTTTCAACAATAACAAGCCCACCTTTAAGAGCTTTCATATTCATACGTTCTAACTCTATTTTCTTATTTCCCTTTTGAAATGCCGCTTCCTTTTGTGTTTTTAAGTCTTCAGCACCAGGCATCTTCTTTGAAAATAACTCCATATGTTCAGCAAGATTTTTTTCATTCGTCGTCCGTACAAATGCCTCAATAACATCTTGAATGAATTTCTCTTCTTCTTTCGTTATATGTACCTTTCCCTCAGTTTTTCCAGCAGATTTTTGTTCTATATTATTCTCTTGAGATTGACATCCAACTAGCAATAATACAAATACTAGAAGGAATCTTAATTTCCCTAAAAAAACGCTCATCTTTCCATCTCCTAAAAAGAAAAGTGAGGCATTTCGCCTCACTTTCATTTATAATTAGCGTCTTCCTTTATTTGGATCGCCGCCGCCAATAATGTCAAAGACACGTTTAGCTATATTTGTATTCTCTTGAACGCCAGAGAATAAGTATTTACCTGGTCCGAATGCATATACGTTCACATCTTCACCTGTATGTCCACCCGTTGTCCAACCTGTAACCGAACGCTTATTGAAGATATCTTCAATTGCATTATCAATCTTTGTTACATCTTTTGATGGAGCTATATCATTTACAGCTTTAATTTCTTCTGGTGTTAATTGTAGATCAATATACTTTTTCAATGTTTCTTCTACATTTGCACCTTTTACAATCTCACTTGCCATAAAGTCTGGCGTACGTTTCGCAGCTTTAATCGGATCTACTTTAAAATTATACTCACCATTCGCACCTAAAGATAATCCGCCAGTAGAATGATCTGCAGTTGCAACAACTAATGTGTTCTTATCTTTTTTCGCAAACTCAATTGCTGCTTTAAACGCTTTTTCGAAGTCTTCCATTTCACTCATTGCACCGACAATATCATTATCATGTCCAGCCCAATCAATTTGACTACCTTCGACCATTAAGAAGAAACCGTCTTTATTTTTGTTCAAGCGCTCAATCGCTGCATTTGTCATCTCTTCTAATGAAGGTGTTTTGTCAGTACGGTCAATCATTTTGTCTAAACCGCCTGGTGCAAATAAGCCAAGAACTTGATCGCTTTTATCATTTAATAATTGATTACGATCTGTTACATAACTATAACCAGACTTCTTAAATTCTTCTGTAAGATTGCGGTCTTTTCTAACAAAGTTATTTACACCACCGCCAAGCATAACATCTATTTTATGCTTACCTTTAATTTTCTCATCAAAGTAATCATTTGCAATTGCGTCCATATTTTTACGACTAATATCATGTGCACCGAATGCAGCTGGTGTTGCATGCGTAATTTCAGAAGTTGCAACGAGTCCCGTTGACTTCCCTTTTTCTTTCGCTTGCTCCAATACTGTTTTCACTTCAGCTTTATCATTATCTACTGCAATAGCTGCGTTATATGTTTTTATACCTGCTGACATCGCAGTAGCTGCCGATGCAGAGTCTGTAATATTTTCATGTTCATCTTCTGGATATGTTTTTTGTGTTCCTACAAGATGCTTATCAAATTCTGTAGATTCCATCTCAAATGTTTTTGGATTATCTTTCATATAACGATGAGCTGTCATATATGAAGGCCCCATACCGTCCCCAATTAATACAATGACATTTTTAATTTTTGCATTGTTTCCGTTCTCATCTGCATTAACCTCACTAGAACGCGTAAAATTCCATGTTGCTACTGAAGTAACTGCTAACGACGCCACAACTGCAAATGGCCATGCTTTTTTTACAAACTTTTTCACTGTCTTGTCCCCCTAATTAGGTTATTCATTTCCCACTATCAAATTTAATAGAAGACTGTTAAGAGAAAATGAGTTATATGTAAATTTTTTGTTAACTTATGTAAATTTAAGTTATAATTTGTATAAGTTTGTCTTTTCATATCAAGCATACTCCCCTTTACAAAGATAAATATAAACATGTTGGATTTCTTTTAATACGAACCTATTATTTTACATTTCGTAATATTATTCTTATTTTTTCTAATTTAAATAGAAATATGGTGAACTTTATGAAAACAGTAAAACTAGACGAATCTTCCATTCCAGCCTTACTCTCTCTTTGCAAATCAGTCGGGTGGTTACAGCATGAGAGTTTTATGAAAGAGCAATTCCATATGTACCTTTCCATTGGCACAATTTTTGGCTATGTACATGAGAATAAACTTATTGCAGCGGGCGGGGTCTTTTCGTTTGCCCCTGGATATTCTTCTATCGGTATGTTAATCGTGCATCCTGATTTTCAAAGAAAAGGAATTGGCCGTATTTTGTTAAACAATAGCTTAAAAGTAACTTATCCATCGCTCCCTATTACGCTCATTGCAACAAAAGCTGGTGAATCCTTATATGAATCTTATGGATTTCAATCAATAACAACAATTCATCGTTTCGAAAAACAAGCGGCTCATATAAGTATAAATTCTTTTCCCATAAAACAAATTCAGCAAGCCGATCTTCAATCTCTCATTTTTCTTGATCAAACTGCGACTGGTGCAGATCGTTCTAATCTTTATTTATCACTACTATCGAGAGCAACTTACTCCTTTAAAATAGAGCGGGATAATCAAATAGATGCTTTTGCTTTATGCATACAAAAAGGAGATGTACTATGTATCACTCCACTTATTTCAAAAAAAGAAAAAGACGCTATTCAGTTATTAGAAATAATTTGTAACTCGTGGAATGGGTCAATACGCATTGATGTTCCGCACTCACAATTCATTTTCCGTCAATTTCTTCAAACAGAAAATTTCCAGGAAACGCTCCTTTCACCTCTTATGATAAAGAATGGTAATCAACTTCCTGGAAATCGTAATATACTATTTGCTATGATAGATGCAGCATTATGTTAGAAAGGAGACACCTAATTGAAGCAATTTAGCTATTTTATGGTAGGTTGTCTTACTCTTACACTATTAGTAGGATGTAGTGCAGCAGAAAAGCCAGTAGAACAAGTAAAACAAGTTAAAAATACAATTACAGCGAAACTAGCTACCGAGGAAAAAATGGTAGAGATAGATGGTCAAACGATTTACTTTAAAAAGATTGGTGATGAAAAACCACCTTTACTTATGATCCATGGATTTGGAGGATCATCCGATGGTTTTCAAAAGGTTTACTCAGATTTAGCAAAAGATCATACGATTATTTCTGTTGATGCTTTAGGATTCGGACGTTCCTCTAAACCGATGGATTTTTATTATTCTTTCCCAACTCATGCAAATTTGTATTATAAGTTAATGAAAAAACTAGGGTATGACTCATTCGCAATACTGGGACATTCTATGGGCGGAGAAATTTCTCTTAATTTAACATATTTATACCCCGAAGCGGTTACCCACCTTATTTTAACTGATGCTACAGGCGGCCCTCATACGTTCGTTAATAAACAAGGTTCACCAAAACCAAAGTTGTCGACTGATTTAAGTACCGTTTCTTCTATTGCAGATTATGATGAGAGCAAAGTTAAATTCAAGCGTAATGATGAAGAGCATTATAATAAAATGAAATTATGGCCTAGGCGTCTTCAAATCAATGCAACTGAAATCAAGCAACCAACTTTAATTATATGGGGAAGAAATGATAATAGCGTTTCTTGGAAAGAAGGAGAAACTTATCATCAATTCTTAAAAAATAGCAATTTCCATATTATTGAAAAAGGTTATCATGCTCCATTTCGTCAAGAGCCACAAGAATTTGTAGGGTATGTAAAAGATTTCTTCGAGAAAAATCCTATAAGTGCTGAAAAATAAACGGGTATCTCATTTTGAGATACCCGTTTTCATATATTAAGCAGCTTGCTTTTGGCGTTTTTGAATTTTTGATCCTAGTACTTTTGGAATAACTAAGCCATCAATTCCAAGTTTTCCAGCATTCATACCAGAAACAAGAACGAACATGGATAAGATAACCATTTCAGGGTTTACACCAATTGACCCACTAAACATATAGGAAAAGTTCATTAAAAGACCGAAAAAGACCGCTGTTTTTGTTAAACAGCCTACAATTAAACCAATTCCGACTAAAATTTCTCCCCACGTCACAAGTGTATTAAATAAGTCAACGTTTGGAATTGCAAAATCTTGTAAGAATGATGCCCACCAAGATTGAACAGCTGGTTGTGCTCCTTTAGATTTTTCAATTGCACCTTGTAAATAACCAGTTGCATCGAAGCCTTTTCCTTGTAGTTTACCGATTCCAGCCATTACCCATGTGTAACCAAGATACACTCGAATTATCGCTAATACAAAAGAAACTGCTTTGTTTTCTCTTAAAAATTGAATAATCATATCTTCCTCCTAAAGTTGTAATTAAGTCAGTTACAGATAATATAATAACATTAGTTACTTACTTTTAAAATGTTAATTGTGAATAATTCGTGACATGTGTACAAAACATTAAATACTAACGTATATATAGTAACTTTTATTACCTGTAAAAACTTGAACATATCATACCACAGGTGATAATCATTTTCATTGAATAAAGTGTAAAAAAACTGTGAGTTAAATGTGAAAAACATTTATTCGAATATAGAATAAATGTTTTTCACGCTATTTATATAATCGAAATGTATGTGTCTCCTCATCGATTAATCTAGCTTCTTGAACAGCTTCTTCTAACATTTTGTCATGGTTAATAAGCCTGTAAAATAAGCGTATTGTAAACATAAGTGCTACATTTCCATCTACATAATCTATCAATCCAACATATGATTTTACACCACTATGTAAAAAGGATTCTACTAGTTTCAACTCCCCAAACTTATACCAACCATTTACAATATGTGTAATATGCAATTTTGCATATTACTTAATTTCCGCTACGCTAAAGTATACTCTCGGCCCATTTAAGTCGTACACATCTTCTCCTAACTCTTCCATTACAAATTTTCTCTCCTATAAGTCCATTTCATATATACCCGTTTCTTTCAAAAAATCAGCTCTAGTTAAAGCGACTTTCTGTAAATATTGCCTATACGCTGTAATTGTTCCATCGTGTGCAACGATACAAATTTTTTCTGCTTTTAACTGATAGCACCAATGCAGAAATTCATCTACTATTTGCTGAAATTCCTTCTCTGAGATGATATTGATTCCCTCATTCCATAACAATTCATTTGTACTTTCTTCTAATGAAAAATGTGAAAATAAATTTTTCATTATCTTTCGATCTAACAATTGATCGCATGGCAATGTTTTGGCGGATTCCCGATAAGGAAAAATACGCGGGGATACATATGGATGAACAATTTTTTGACAAGCGACTTCCGCACTCCATATTGTCGCAGTTTGTAAAGTTCGAAGTGTAGGACTAACGATTAATATATCCTTTTCTTGTAATGGTACATCGCACTGAAGCAATTTAGCCTGCTTCTTTCCCACACCCGTCAATGACGGATTCGCCGCTTGTAAACTTAATGGTAAATCTTTCGTATGCTCACCTTCACCATGCCGAACAAAGACAAGTTTCATTCTCCTCTTCCTCTCACTAGAAAATGGTCTCACATATTTCTTCCCTATTTTTTTCTTTACTCCTGCTATTTTTAAAAGAAGAATGTAAAAAGTGTTTGACATCAACATTTGGAAAACATTACAATTATATATGTAAAAAACTTTTTACAACAAGGGGAGGAATACAAATATGAAATGGATTATCATCTTTATCGGAATAATCATATGGGGATACATAAATGGCTTTTTTATTAGTGATAAAACTGCTAATCCTTGGATTACAGATGATGAACGTAAAACGAAAATTAAGCAAAAAGCAATTATCGCAAGCTGGTCCGGTGTTTTCATATTTTGTATCATGAACCTCTTAAACAAATGGTTAGGTTTAGGAACGAGCGATACATCACCTTATTTACCAGATCCTGTCGCAACTATTTTTAAAGAAAATGTAGAGTTACAAATTTTATTCATGTTATTCATTACGTATGGACTATTTTACTTATACTACCGAAGAAAACTAAGCGCTTAACTTTTATCTCATGATTATCCTCCTAAATGGTTATAGTAATTAGGACGCAATGAAAAAAGGAGAGATATAAAAATGAGTAACTCAAATGACTTTTTAGATACATTACATGAAAAACAAGCAAAAGATGAACAAAATAGAAAGCGCCAAGGGAACGGAAACCCTGCGAAAAAAAAGCCAAATAAAACACATAAATAACATTAAAAAACCTGCCTAAAAATTATATTTTAGGCAGGTTTTTTACTCATCTTTAACCGAAAGGACATCTTCCCAATTCCATTTCTCATAATACCACTCTGGCACATCTATATTTTCAATCCACTTCTTTTCATATTTCCCATCGCTATGAGCAAGCCATGCATCAGCTTTCTTACGATTCGAACGGATCCACATTAATTGGTTACTCTTCTTAATAAAAATAGGATTATAATCACCTTGGCTATTAGGTGGCTTTGTAATTCGATGTTGTTCATCATTTATACTATTTATCTCATATAAAGATGGTAGTGGTCTTTTTTCTAGAGGTAAAGATAAATCTGCTTCCTTTGCCCTTGAAATGATAATTACATTATCGTTCTTCCATGTGAAATCCCAATCAACATATCCTTTTGGAGTAAATGTGTTCTGCTGTAATGCCGGCAGTTCTTTTACTTTTAAATGTTTATTCTCTAATGCAACTCTCCCGCTTCCTTCAATATATGCTAATATATTTTTTGATGGCGCCCATTTGAACCATTGTGTGTTTAACAGCATTTGATCTATATTTTCAAAACGACTGCCATCTGCTCGTATTAAACAAAGTGTATTACTATCAGCTGACCGTGAAGCTGTTGGCACCGCTAAAAATGAGATCCATTTTTGATTTGGTGACCACTTAAATCCACTTGCGACTAACGCTAAAAAATCATCGTGCTCATTTGGTAATGCATATATATGTTTCATTTTGTGCGGATTCATATTTGCATCCTTTTGTATTTCATATAACTGAGCACCTGTCCACCCTGTTGGAAGCAAGTACGCTTCAGAGGAAACAAAAAACCTCTGTCCGTCTGGGTACCAAGCATAATCCCCTACACCATTGGCTACATTTTCAAAATCGGCAATCTTTTTTTCTGCATCAAATATGTTTAATGTACCTGTAAATATAAATGCAATTATATTCTCTGTTGGTGACCATCGATAATTCGATGCTTCTGATTGAGATGGTGTAACTTTCTTTCCATCTTTCAGCCGATACAGTTCAAAATGATTTCGCTCCTTTCCTTTTGCATATGCAAGCCATTCTCCATTATGGGACCATTTCGGCCCTGTTATGTACTCTCCTTTTGTAATTTGTTTTTCTTTCTCACCGACTTTAATTCATAGATTATGATTACGAATAAAGGCAACTTTCACTTCATTATTTTCTGCGCTAGTAATAGTAACTAAGCATAAAAAAATGAACAACAATACGCTACCACTTACTATGAGCCTTTTCATAACACCCCTCCATTTCCCTCATAGCATTCCTCACTTCCCACCTACAATATGTGAAAAATATCCATTCGACATAATCCCAAAAAATTTCCCAAGAAATTTTCAATTCAAAGAGGATTGGTATGAATTATGTCGAAAATATAGTTTAGCCAACATTCGTTTTTATATTTAATGATAAAAATGTAAGATAACTTTTCGGAATATTAGCACTTTTTATTAGGGGGATTTTCAATGAAAAAAACTACATCTACACTATTAAGTATGGCGCTCGTCTTTTCGAGTTTTGGAGCTTTAAGCGCCCATGCTGAGTCACTGCAAAAAGAGAAGCAATTTAGTCCACAGTTAAAAGCGAATATTGAACAATGGGGCGAAAACAAAATCGCGCAAAATGTTGAAACAAAAACATCAAAAGAAATTTCAGTCATTGTAGAATTACAACATGCTCCACTCGCTTCACAAAGTAACATTCAGCATGCTCCGGACCTAAAAAATAGCAATGTGCAATCATACCATGCACAACTAAAAAAGGCACAAGAGGATACAACAAAAAAAATTAAAGAAAAAGCACCGAAGGCAACGATAAAAGAAACATATAGTACATTATTTTCTGGGTTTTCTATTTCTATCCCAGGAGATCAAATTGCTGCTTTAGCTTCTTTACCTGAAGTAAAAGCAATTTATCCGAACTTAACATATAAATTACATGAGACATCAAAAAGCGCTACTAACGAAGAAGCACCAAATATCGGTGGACCGACAATTGGTGCACCTGAAGCATGGAATTTAAAAGATCCAACTGGCAAACCCCTTGATGGAAAAGGAATGAAAGTCGCTATTATCGATTCAGGTGTAGACTATACCCACCCTGATTTACAAGCAAATTATATTGGTGGCTACGATACAGTCGATGAAGATAACGATCCGATGGATGGAAACGTCCACGGTACCCATGTTGCTGGAATTATCGCTGGTAACGGAAAAATAAAGGGAGTCGCTCCTAATGCTTCTATACTCGCTTACCGTGTCATGAATGATGGTGGTACTGGTACGACCGAAGATATTATTCAAGGTATTGAGCGCGCTATTCAAGATGGTGCTGATGTTTTAAATCTATCTCTTGGTCAAGATTTGAATGTACCTGATCAACCTGTAACAATGACGTTAGAACGCGCAGCAAAACTTGGTGTTACTGCAGTCGTCTCAAATGGGAATGATGGACCAAAGCCTTGGTCTGTTGACGCTCCTGGTAACGCAAGTAGTGTCATCTCTGTTGGAGCATCTACAGTTTCTATTCCATTTCCAACATTCCAAGTAGCTGGTTCCAATAAATCTTACCAAGGATTACCGTTATCAAAATCAGATTTCCAAGTAGGCAACGATGCTCAGCTTGTATATGTTGGCTACGGTAATTCAAGTGATTACGCTAAACAAGATGTGAAAGGTAAGTTCGCCCTTGTTTTACAAGGAACTTCAAGCACGTTAGTAAAAGCAGAACAAGCGAAACAAGCTGGCGCTCTTGGCGTGCTACTAATTTCTAACGAAAAAGAAATTAATCTTATGCCCGAATATTTTGTACGTGAAGATGTAGCTCTTCCAGTTATGCAACTATCAAATACAAATGGCGAAGAGTTAAAAACTTTAATTACAAAACGAAAGAAAAATATAAAAATTGGACAACCAAAGCAAACAGAACTTATTGGTAACTTTAGTTCAAGAGGACCATCACAAGGTAGTTGGCTAATAAAGCCTGATATCGTTGCACCTGGAGTACAAATTACTAGTACAGTGCCGATAGGTGGCTATGAATCTCACAACGGAACAAGTATGGCTGCGCCACAAGTGGCGGGAGCCGTTGCCCTGCTGCGTCAAATGTATCCTGATTGGACGACAGAACAATTGAAAGCAGCTCTTGCCAACACTGCAAAAACATTAAAGGATGTCAATGAAAATACATATCCTGTCATGGCACAAGGATCTGGTTTAATTAACATTCCAAAAGCAGCCCAAACAGATGCATTAGTGAAACCTAACAATGTAAGTTTCGGTCTTATTAAACCTAATAGCGGCAAAGTGAAGTTAACACAAAATATTACATTACAAAATCTTTCTAACAAAAAGAAAAACTTTTCAACTCGCATTGAATTACTAGATACAAAAACAAAAGTCCAGACTTCTTTCTCTTCTTCTATTAGTGTGAAACCTAATAGTAACATCGAAAAGCCTTTTACTATTAATGTAGATAGCTCCTTACCACAAGGTGTATATACGGGAAATCTATATGTGAAAGAGCAAGGTAAGACTGAAGAAATGCGTATTCCATTTACGTTTAGCATTGATCCGAAAGAATACAAACGTATTGATGGTCTTGAAATCGTTAATTCTACTTTTAGTCCAAATAATGATGGAATACTAGATGACAACCTGATCAATTACTATTTAGTTACACCAGTGGAGGATGTAACATTTCACGCTAATTTAATTACGAAAGACCGTGTAACATATCAAGGCATGATACATCAAGGTAAAAACGAAACACCTGGTTATAAATCTTTCAAATGGAATGGTACGAAAACCGACGGATCTCCTCTACCTGATGGCTTATACCAAATCGAAGCTGTTGCTTCTAACTCTGGTGGAGAAACGAAACAGACAGGAGCTGTGTTTGTCGATCGTACTGCACCGAAATTATCGTCTGAAGTAGATCAAGAAAACCTCGTAATTAGAGGTAAAGTAGATGATATACTTTTGGATTGGATGGCAGAATCCGGATGGGTTGCTCCAGGACATCCCGTAACGATACAGTATGAAATTAACGGAAATGGAGCATGGGAAAGTGCATACCTAAATCCTTGGGAGAAAAACTATGAAATTTATTTCGATCGTAGTCAATTACAACAAGGAAAGAATACAATTCATATTGTAGCAACCGATGCAGCTGGAAATAAGTCTAATTTAAACGTCGATTTAGAAGTGAGATAATAAAATTATTGTTGACAAGCTTTTAAATATAGTTTTATAATACAAAACATAGTTTAGTTGAACGAATTATATATCGGCTTTGAAGGAATACTAGTAGCGACTTATATCCCTGTCTCAGAGAACTGATGGTTGGTGCGAATCAGTACATATACAAGCGTGAATTACAATTCTGGAGCTTCTTTCCCGTAATGCTTTTTATGCATGAAGAGAAAGACGGATCTTTCCGTTATCTTAAAGCAAGTGGTAAACAATTAATTGTTTACAAATAGGGTGGTACCGCGATTTTTATCGTCCCTATCGGATTTTCCGATAGGGGATTTTTTGCGTCCTTCCCTTTTAAATAACTTCATATATACGCGTTGAAAGAATCGCAGTAGTATCTTGTATCCCTGTTTCAGAGAGCTAATGGTCGGTGGGAATTAGCACATATATAAGTACGAATTACAATTCTGGAGCTTCTTTTTCGTAGTGCTTTTATGCATGAAGGAAAAGACGGGATTTTTCCGTTATCATTAGTTGAGATGTAAGTATATTTTCACTTACAAATAGGGTGGTACCGCGATTTTTTCGCCCCTATCGGACTTTCCGATAGGGGATTTTTCTATTTCTCACGCAAACAGTTGTTAAAGAATTTCGAATGTTATGATAAAATTTTATAAGCGCTTACAATTCTGAAAGGAGGTGGTACAAGCTATACAAAACTGGTATTCATTTTTATAGAGAAAAAGGAGGACGTCTAAATGACAAAGAAAAAAGAAATTCCATCACATTTAAAACCATTCGTATCCACACAGCATTATGATCAATACACACCGGTGAATCACGCTGTTTGGCGTTACATTATGAGACAAAACCATAGCTTCTTAAAAGATGTTGCTCATCCATCCTATGTTAACGGACTACAATCATCTGGTATTAATATAGATGCAATTCCAAAAGTAGAAGAAATGAATGACTGTTTAGCACCAAGCGGCTGGGGTGCCGTAACGATTGACGGACTTATTCCCGGCGTCGCATTCTTCGATTTTCAGGGGCATGGATTACTACCAATCGCAACAGATATTCGTAAAGTAGAAAATATCGAGTATACACCCGCTCCTGATATCGTTCATGAAGCTGCAGGCCACGCACCGATTTTGCTTGATTCTACATATGCAAAATATGTGAAACGCTTTGGACAAATTGGAGCGAAAGCTTTCTCCACAAAAGAAGAACATGATGCTTTTGAAGCCGTTCGTACATTAACGATCGTAAAAGAAAGCCCTACTTCTACACCTGAAGAAGTTGCAGTTGCTGAAAATGCTGTAATCGAAAAACAAAACTTAGTTTCTGGTTTATCAGAAGCAGAACAAATTTCACGTTTATTCTGGTGGACAGTGGAATACGGCTTAATCGGCAATATAAATGATCCGAAAATTTACGGTGCTGGTCTCCTTTCCTCTGTCGGTGAAAGTAAGCATTGCTTAACAAACGCTGTAAAGAAAGTCCCATTCTCAATTGAAGCTTGCACCGGGACAACTTATGATGTAACAAAAATGCAACCACAGCTATTTGTTTGTGAATCATTTGAAGAATTGACTGAGGCCCTTGAGCAGTTCTCTACAACGATGGCATTTAAAACAGGTGGAACAGAAGGATTAGAAAAAGCAATCCGCTCCGAAAATCATGCTACAACTGAGCTAAGTAGTGGATTACAAATTACGGGTACATTTACAGAGACAATTAAAAATGATACTGGTGAAGTTATTTACACACGAACAAGCTCACCAACTGCATTAGCAATTCATAATAAACAACTAGCAAATCATTCTACATCTGTGCACAGCGATGGATTCGGGACACCAATCGGATTACTAGATGGAGATATTGCATTAGAAAATTGTACAGAAGAACAATTACAATCATTAGGCATTACAATTGGAAGCAGTGCAGAGTTTACTTTTGCAAGTGGCATTCATGTAAAAGGAACAGTAACAGACATTGTAAAGAATGATAAAAAAATTGCTCTTATCTCCTTTATAAATTGTGCAGTTACTCATAAAGATCGCTTATTATTTGATCCTTCATGGGGAGCATTTGATATGGCTGTCGGCTCACAAATCACTTCTGTATTCCCAGGAGCGGCAGATGCGGCTGCATTTTTCCCGATGAATGAAGAAGTACAAGAAACGCCTGATCCACTTGTACTGAATAAGCTTGAACGTATGTATCAAACAGTTCGAGATATACGTAACGATAGTATTTTACACGATACTCATACTGATCAATTAATAGCTATTCAAGAAGTATTAAATAAATTTCATCCGAAAGAATGGTTGCTTCGTCTTGAAATTTTAGAATTGCTTTTAGAACATAACAAAGGACACGAAGCATCAGCAGCATTATTACAACAACTTTCTACTTTCACAACTGAAGAATCTGTAACACGTCTTATTAACAATGGTCTTGCGTTACTGCAGGTAAAGGATGTGAAAAATGATGCTACGATTAACTAATGAAGAAGTACAAGAGGAATTAACAAAGCTGGATAAATGGACAGTGAAAGATGAAAAATGGATTGAAAGAAAATATATGTTTTCCGACTACTTAAAAGGAGTCGAATTTGTCTCTGAAGCCGCCAAACTATCAGAAGAACATAATCACCACCCATTTATCCTTATCCAGTATAAAGCAGTCATTATTACTTTGTCATCATGGAATGCAAAAGGTTTAACGAAACTAGATTTTGACCTTGCAAAGCAATTTGATGAACTATTTTTACAAAATGAAAAAGCTATTATAAGAAAGTGAAAAAAGAGAAGCCTTTTTAGGCTTCTCCTTTCACTTTAAAATGTATACAATGTCCAAACGGATCCTTGACCTGTAATATTCCATCTTTATACGTAGCAACTACGCCAATATATTTTAAACTTTCACACACTTGCTCTTTTTGTTTTTCATCTGCTAGTACAATTGTGAAATATTTCAAACCAACGGAATTTGGCATTTGTGGTGGTATACCTTCACCCTGCCATGTATTTAAACCGATATGGTGATGATAACCACCTGCTGATACGAACAACGCTCCATTACGAGCTGGAATCGTTACATCAAAACCAAGGCCATCAACATAGAAATGTTTCGCTTCTTCTAAGTCAGCTACATGTAAATGAATGTGCCCCATCACAGTACCAGCCGGGAACCCATTCCATGTACTTCCTTGCTGTAATAATCCTTCGCCGTCTAACGGGTTACTAACAAATGGTAGCTCTCCATTTTCATCATGCCAAACTTCTTTTTGGCGATCATGATAAATTTCAATCCCGTTTCCATCTGGATCAGCTAAATAAAGAGCTTCACTAAAGTAATGGTCAGCCCCACCATGTAATGGGTGTACTCTCTCAACAAAATGACGAAGAATATTTGCTAAGTCTTGTCTGGTTGGTAATAAAATTGCATAGTGATATAAACCAGTTCGACCTCTTTGCTTCGGAAGAGCGTCTTCCTTTTCTTCTATTATGAGAAGTAGCTCATTGTCCTCATTACCAAACGTAACGATTGTACTTTTTTCTTCCAGTACCTTCATACGCAATACTTCTGTATAAAACTCTAGCGATTTCTTTAAATTTGATACATATAAATGAACAACCCCAAGTGTTGTTTCGGGATGAAGTGGAAAGCCCATTTTGTTATACCCCCATTTTAATTAATTCTTCTTTAACATTTTCTCTTTTAAGAAATTATCTACAAAACCATTAGCTTTCGCAACAAATAAGTAAGCACCCATCGCTAATAATGCAAGTTCTAACTCAAATCCAGGATTTTTCCCGTCTCCTAACAAACCAGCTGACCATTTTACTTTCACAATCGCTCCAACCATAACAAGTGCAAATAATAAGCCAATATACCTTACGCCTAAACCTAGAATTAACAATAGACCTCCAACTAATTCAACTGTTGCTACACCGTATGCAAGTCCTCCTGGTAAACCAATGCTTGTAAACCACCCTGCAATATTGTCAATTCCTGATTGGAATTTTGTTAAACCGTGCATAAAGAACGTTACCCCTAACACGATACGAATAATTAAGTTACCAATATGTTGATTCATTTCTTTCTCTCCTTTATAGTTTTGTTATACAAAACTTTTGTTTACATTACAAAACATACACTAATTATTTTTATTCGTCAATTCATTTTTCATGAGAAAAAATATTTTTTTTTTGCTATGATACAAATAGTTGTTTACAAAAAGGAGCATGATTTTATGAATATCGGTTCTGCGATTCGTGAAATTCGTCAACGTAGAGGAATTACGATTGCCCAAATTTGTGAAGGAACAGGTCTTTCTAAAGGCTTTATGAGTCAGGTTGAAAACAATAAAACATCACCATCTATCTCAACTTTAGAAATGATCGCTAATTTTTTAAATGTCCCCCTTCCATATTTATTGTTAGAACAAAAAGATCGTTTGAAAATTGTAAAAAAAGAAGAGCGTAAATACAGTGTGTATGGAAAAGATGAACAAAGAATTGAGCATGTTGCGGAGCAAGGTGGTCTCCGCCTATCTCTAGTAGAAATTTCTGCCGGATTCCCGAAAGAAAACTCACCAAATGCTCATGAAGGTGAAGAGTGTCATCTTGTATTACGCGGAAAACTAGAAGTTCAACATGGAGAAGATATTGCGATTGTAGAAGAAGGTGATTCTTTCTCTTGGAATGCATGCGTTCCTCATATTGTTCGCAATATAGGTGAAGAATCTGCATTATTACTTATCTCTAGTCATGCGGAAAATCGAAAACGTGTTTACTAAACGATAAAAAAGAAGCCTGTTTCGTAACAGGCTTCTTTTTTATCCCCTTATAATTCCATAACTCGTCCCAACTAGTACGGTCTTTTCATGTTGATTGCGATAAACTGACTCAATTGAAACTTTTTTATATCCTTCCATTTGCTCAATATTTGTTAAAGTTAATTCACAAGTAACCGTATCCCCTGTAAAAACTGGTCTAATAAACTCACTTACTAATTCCCTCGCTATGTAATGTAACTCTTCGCCTACTTTCGTCCCAATGCTAGCAGTCAATAAACCATGGACCATTAATCGTCCATTCTCATCATATTCCATATGATGTCTACCTTTATCGCCTGTAATATTTGCAAATTCAAAAACTTCTTCCTCGGTAAATCTTCTTTCGTATTTAAATATATCCCCAACTTTTACATTCATTTTTATCCCCCGTTTAATAAACTGAATTTTCTTTTATTTTATCACAAAATGAGTCTCAGTTCAGTTTATATTATTAAAATAGCAATCCTTTTTCTTTATTACCTTATAAGTTATCGATGCCCTTCCTCTTTGGCCACTTGATACCCATAGTACGCACATGTTCCATTTCTTGATAACTCTCTTACTTCAAAATCACAACTTCTATAAAAATCAAAATTGTTAGCGGACGTATGCGCAAACCAATCGCCATGCGGAAGCTTTTGTAAACAAAGAGCTACAAGTTTCTTACCTAACCCTTTCCCCCTATACTCACACTTCACAACTAAATTTACTATGTTAGCAACCATGATTTGATCAGAAATCACTCTAACCATCGCGACCATTTCTTCTTCATCCCAAATTGTGAAAGCCCATGTTGAATTTTCAAATGCAATCGTAAACTTTTCAATTTGCCAAGAAGGGATATTATCATTACTCCAGCCAGCATCTTCAAATAATGTCTTAATCGCATATGCTGGCACTCCATTCGTTCCTTCACGAATAATTAATCCATTATGATAAATATACATGTAATCCCTCCCTTTATTTTTTATATACCATTCTCCAAAAAATGCAATTCACCTTTTTTCATCCAACCCGCTTAATGGAATAAACGAGAACTTCCATCTCATGAAATGAAGTTGTTTTCTCATAACTAAGCCCTGTTTTTCTAGCAACAAATATTGAAGCTGGGTGGTTCGGATTAATAAGTGAAATTAATTTATTCATTTGTAATGCTTGAAAACCATAGTCTCGAAAAGCCGCCGCAGCCTCTTTCGCATACCCTTTCCCCCAATATTTAGGAAGTAGCCAATAGCCAATCTCAATTTCCTCTTTTCCATCTACCTTCTGCTTGACAAGTCCTGCATGACCAATTCTTATCCCTGTTTCCTTTTCAATCATTACAAATAAACCGAGACCATTTTTATAATTTGGAAGTACCCTCTCCTCCAAACTTTTTTTACATTGCATAAATGTTTTTAACGTTCCATTTCCAATATAGCGCATTACCTTCTCATCCCCCCATAAAGAAGCATAAAATGGTAAATCATCCATTGTATATTTGCGAAATTGTAAGCGATCTGTATGGAACACTCTTTTATTCACTCCCATCATTTTGAACCTCATTACATAACAACATATTTCAAACTACGTAAGTGTTGAATAATTCATATCAAGAAAGTTACCAAAAAGAAAGAAAATTCAATCTTATAAAAGTGTATTATATCAAAAAAAAGCAGTAGACAAAAGAGTGTCTACTGCATCCATATCATAACTAGTATAAAGAAAACTACAATTGAGGGGGTGTAGGATTTTCAAATATACTAGATACTTATCCCGTTCTAACGGGCGGTAAACCTTCCAATCCTTTGAGTGGAAAGTTTACCGCACATAAGAACTTTGCGGTCATTAAGAAAGCACTGTTAAGTACTCAAATACACGCTGAGCTTTTTCTCCACCCATTCGTGCATGTTGAAGAAGAGAGATGCCATGTGGGCCAGATGCACGTAATGCTTCTGGTTGTGCTACTAAAATGGCTTGTACGACTTCAAGTTCACCCAGCATAGCTGCTGCAAAAATATCCATCCGAGCTCCCTTTTCCAGTAAATAAAGAGCAATATCTTTACGGCCTACATGGGCCGCTGCTCCTAAGGCACTTTCCCAATCTGAGCCACCCCAATTATAAGAAGCATGAAGTAAGCTCGGTGATTCGGCCAAAAGCTCCTGTACTCTTTCTAGATCTCCGTGAGCTGCCATAACAAATTCCCTTACTAACTCAGTGGTAATACGCTCGTCTGTTTGCATCTCTCTTCTCCCTTTTCACAAATTCGTTTCGGTGTAAAAAATGGCTTGTCACTCCCTTGGAATATATCAACTTCAATTCCAAATACACGCTGAAACATTTGATGACATAGTACTTCTTCTGGTACGCCATCATACTGAATCTTCCCTTGTTTTAATACGAGTAAACGATCGCTATATTGAGCCGCTTGATTAATATCATGTAAAACCATTACAATCGTCATACCAAACTCTTCGTTTAATCGTTTAACAAGTTCCATTACTTCTAACTGATGGACGATATCTAAAAAGGTTGTTGGTTCATCTAATAGTAAGACATTTGTGCGTTGTGCAAGCGTCATTGCAATCCAAGCACGTTGCCTTTCTCCTCCTGATAAGGATTGTAAAAGACGATATTCATACCCTTCAAGCTTTGTAACAGACAATGCCCAATCAACAATTTCTTCATCTTCTTTATTTAAGCGACTACTCCATGATTTATGAGGACCTCTTCCGAACTCTATTAGTTCTTTCACTGTTAAATCTAATTGATGATCGTGCATTTGTGGTAACATCGCTAATTGCTTCGCTACATCTGCACTCTTCATCGTATAAATATTTTCCCCATCTAAAATGATGTCTCCTTCGCTTTGTTTAAGTAGCCGTGCTATTAAACGAAGCAAAGTAGATTTCCCCGATCCATTCGGGCCGATTAAACTAACGATTTCTCCAGCTTTAATATGTACATTCATATTTTGCATTTGAAATCTTTCAGAATGTGCGTAAAACACTTTGTTAACGGAAATCACGTTGTTTTCCTCCTCTATGGATTAAATATAAGAAGAACGGACCACCTAAGAAGGACAATAAAATACCAACAGGCAATTCGATTGGATCGAACCAACTTCGAGCTATCGCATCCGCAAAAACAAGTAATATCCCACCGCCAAGGCATGATAATGGCAGTAAATATTTATAGTCATTTCCAACTAATAAACGTAACATATGCGGTACAACAAGACCGACAAATCCAATAAGACCAGAAACACTAACTGCTATTCCAGCTAACATTGTACTTACTACTATTAAATAAAACCGACTTCTTTCCACGTTATACCCTAATAATTTTGCCATTTCATCCCCAAGCATTAATACTCGAATATGTTTAATACCGAAGAAAGCTAATATAATAGCGAATATCGCATAGTAAATAATCATATTTAAATGTGCCCAACTAACACCACCAATACCACCAGCTAACCACGGTAAAACTGATTGTACTTTGTCGCTATGTAATAACATTAGCGCTGAAGTCGCTGCACCAATTAATGCGTTTATTGAAACACCTACTAATACAATTCGTGAAGGTGGCGCCCCCTTTTGCCATGATAGTGCGTAAATGACCATTGCTGTAATAAAAGCTCCTAAAAACGCTCCTAGTGGTAAGAATGCCATATGTTGAGGAAATAAAATCATGATTATAATTGCTACAAGACCTGCTCCTGATGAAACTCCGATAATTCCAGGATCTGCAAGAGGATTTCTCATAACCCCTTGCAATAATGCTCCTGATGCAGCTAAACACGTTCCTACTATAAAACCAACGAGCACTCTCGGTATACGAAGATCCCATACAATTCGATGAACTGTCGAACCTTCATCTTGTATACCTTCTATAATGTCTCGTAAAGAAAAAGATAAGCTCCCTGCAAAAAGGCCATAAAAAAGACCTAGAACAGTTAATACGACTAAAGTAACTGTTATTATCCACCTTTTTCTCGCAAAAGGATGTTCCTTTTCTCTTACTATTTCACTACTCTCCATACTTATCATTTCCTTACATCTTGTATACTTTTATACATAAAGTCCATCGCTTCTGTAACTTTTGTCCCAGGATTTGATCCAAATAAATCTGGTGGTAAAATAACTACACGATTTTGTTTTACTGCATCTAAATTTTTCCATGCTTCATTTTTCATCATTTCGCCTTCAAATGCTTTTTTCACATTATTGGGATCTCCATGTGTAATTAAATAAATCACATCTGGATTTGCTTCAATAATACGTTCTACACTTAGCTGTGCATATTGCGGATACTCTTTCATTTCTGGAAAACTAGCTGCGATATTTTTCCCGCCTGTTTTTTCTAAAATATCCCCTGATAGAGATGTTGGTAATGCCGCTAAATAAGTGCCTGGTGCTCCATAAACTAGCAACGCTTTAACGTCACTCTTTTTCTCATATTTCTTCATTTGATCATTAATTTTTTGGTTAAGCTCTTTTGCTTTATCTTCTTTCTTCATTACTGTTCCATACATTTCAATACCCTTTTGAATATCTTTTACAGAGTTGGCTGAAGAAATGATTACTTTTGTTCCTTGTCCTTCGACCGTTGGAATGTTCTTTTGGAATCCATTGTTAGCAACAAGTACATCCGGTTTTAAACTAGCAATTTGCTCAAAATTCGGTTGATGTGCATTCCCGATTACTTGTGCTTTCTTTAATTCCTCTGGGAGAGTTAATTTTGTATCCGGACGACCTACTATTTTTCCACCTAAAGCATGAATAATATCCATGTCTCCCATACTCAACGTAGCAAAACTTTCAGGAACTTTACTGAATGTTATCTTTCTGTCTGAGAGATCGGTAATTTCGATTTTGTCTGTTCCTTTGTCTGTTTTTGTTGCGGATGCTTTTTCGTTTTCTTTTGCACTGCAACCTATTAATAAGAAAAAAATAGATAAGATCGCTGTGAACAGCGTAATAGATTTGTTCATTCTTTCACCTCTAATTGATAATAATAATCATTAACTACTATTCTACTTTAATTGATAAGGATTATCATTGTCAATATGAAACGCATACATTTTCTACAAAAATGAAAAAACGCTACAAAAAGATTTCTTCTTTTCGTAGCGCCCTATTTAACAATTTTCTTCATATTCGCTCTCCTCTAATTGATCACGCATCGTTCTAACACGCTTAAAGAAGAAAAAAGCAAGAACTAAAAATACAATAATACTCCCCATCATAACAAAAGACTGTACCATACTTTTTATTCCACTTGGAATTAATAAACCGATCATTAAAAATGTACTTATAGCTAAAAGTACTTGTGCAAACCGGGTATAATCTGCTATTTTTTCTTGTAATTCTTTCATCTGCTTATCACTCCCATCCTCACTTTATCACATTCTATCAAGCTTAAAGACAAGTAAATAGAACCAATCTGGGAGATGTTTTCCAAAGTAAAAAAGAGCCGCTTACTCGCGGCTCTTTTTTATCTATTATACGCCTTTATATGCTTCTATATAGATTTCTTTCAGCTCTGAAATGAGCGGTAATTTTGGATTAGCTGTTGTACATTGATCTTCAAAAGCTCTTTCTGCTAATAATCCAACAACCCCTTCAAATTGGTCTTTAGCAACTCCTTGTCCTGCAATACTCATATTTATATTTAAGCTTTTTCCAAGCTCAATAATTGCTTGGACGAGTGATTCCACACCTTCCGCTGTTGAGCTTGCTGGAAGCCCGAGCATTCTCGCAATATGTGCATAGCGTTCATCAGCCACAAAGTGCTCATATTTTGGGAACAATGCGTGTTTTCTTGGCTTAATAGCATTATAGCGAACTACGTGCGGCATAAGAATTGCATTCGCACGTCCATGCGGAATATGGAATTCCGGTCCAATTTTATGCGCTAAACTATGATTAATACCTAGGAAAGCATTTGCAAATGCCATCCCTGCGATTGCGGAAGCATTATGCATTTTTTCTCGTGCTTCTTCATCATTTCCATCTTTATATGCTCTCGGCAAATATTTAAATACGAGATCAATTGCTTTTAATGCTAAACCATCAGTATAGTCATTTGCCAGAACAGACACATACGCTTCAATTGCATGTGTTAATACGTCCATACCAGTATCTGCCGTCACATGAGGTGGTACTGTCATTACAAATTGCGGATCAACAATCGCTACATCTGGTGTTAATTCATAATCCGCAAGCGGGTATTTAATATTATTTTTCTTATCTGTAATAACCGCAAATGGCGTCACTTCTGATCCCGTCCCTGATGTTGTTGGAATGGCAACAAATTGTGCTTTATTTCCCAAGTTCGGATACTTACATGTACGTTTTCTTATATCTAAAAACTTCTGTTTTATTCCATAGAATGTCGTTTCTGGGTGCTCATAGAATAGCCACATCCCTTTTGCTGCATCCATAGCTGAACCGCCACCAAGCGCGATAATTACATCTGGTTTAAAGCTTTTCATCATGTCCGCACCTTTAAATACAGTTTCATCTGATGGATCTGGCTCAACTTCAAAGAAAACTTCAACTTTCACATCATTTGTATGCTTACGTAAATAGTGCGTAACTGTATCTACATAACCGTGCTCAACCATCCCTGGATCCGTTACAATAAATGCGCGGGAAATGTTAGGCATGTTTGCTAAATATGCTGTCGCATGTTTTTCAAAATAAATTTTGGGTGGTAATTTGAACCACTGCATATTCTTTTTTCTATTTGCCAACCTTTTTATATTTAATAAATGAGTCGCCGTTACGTTTTGGGAAACTGAGTTTTTCCCGTAGGAGCCACAACCAAGCGTAAGTGATGGAATAAATCCATTATATATATCACCAATTCCACCTTGTGATGAAGGTGCATTTACAATGAGACGGCAGGCTTTCATACGTAACCCAAATTGTTTTTGTACTTCTTTATTTGTAGAATGGATAACCGCTGAATGCCCTAGGCCACCAAGCTCTAACATTTCTTCGCAATATGTAAATCCTTCTTCTAATGAATTTGCTTTTACACAAGCTAACACTGGGCTCAGTTTCTCACGAGATAGTGGATACGCTGCTCCGATGCCTTTAATTTCAGCTACAAGCATTTTTGTATGTTCAGGTACAGTAATTCCTACTAATTCAGCAATATACTGTGCTGATTTCCCAACAATATCACTATTTACTGCACATGTATTTTCATTAATAACAAGATTTTCTAATTTCTTTCTCTCTTCCTCTGTTACAAAATAACAATTATTTGCAATCATTTCTGCTTTAACATCATTATAGATTTCCTTATCTACAATGATGGCTTGTTCTGACGCACAAATCATACCGTTATCAAATGTTTTCGATAAAATCAAATCATTAACAGCACGTTTTACATGTGCCGATTTCTCTATATAACATGGTACATTACCTGGCCCTACACCTAGCGCGGGTTTACCAGTAGAATAAGCCGATTTCACCATACCAGCCCCTCCAGTTGCTAGAACGAGTGCGACACCATCATGGTTCATTAATTGTTTCGTTGCTTCCACAGAAGGTCTTTCAATCCATTGAATACAATGCTTTGGTGCACCAGCTTTCACTGCTGCATCATATACTGTTTTTGCCGCTGCAACGGAACAGTTTTGTGCAGAAGGATGAAATGCGAAAATAATTGGATTTCTCGTTTTTATCGCGATTAATGCTTTAAACATTGTTGTCGATGTTGGGTTCGTTACTGGCGTTACCCCAGCTACTACACCGACAGGTTCTGCGATTTCTATTATTTCTTCATGAGGATCTTCATGAATAATCCCTACCGTTTTATCTTTCTTTATACTATGCCAAATATATTCAGTGGCAAAAATATTTTTAATGCATTTATCTTCATATACGCCACGGCCCGTTTCTTCAACAGCCAACTTCGCAAGCGGCATATGTTGATCGACACCCGCAAGCGCCATTTCATGAACAATGTTGTCAATTTGCTCTTGTGTAAAACTTTCTAATGCTTGTAAAGCTTTTTGACCGTTATTTACTAACGTATCAATCATCTCTTTTACCTCTTGCATTTCATTTACAACTTTCTCTTTGACTACCATGTAAATTTCCTCCTATTCTGTTATCACGGTCTTTATAAGTCCCTATAGGTCATAACAAGTCCCGATTAGCGAAAAAAAATAGAGTTACCGTCCTACATGAATCTCATTATTTGTGAAATATTTCACAAGTTTATTCGTGAATAACATTTCATGAATTCAATATACATGAAATCATTTCATTTGTGTATGTCTAATTTGTGAAACGTTTCACAAATTAATATAATAAAAATGCACTGCTCTACATTAGCAGTGCATTTTTATTATGCTAGCGCTTGTGCTAAATCTTCAATTAAATCTTCACCATCTTCAATTCCGACAGAGATACGAATTAATGTATCTGTAATTCCTAATTCTTTACGGCGATCTGCTGGGATTGATGCATGTGTCATTTGAGATGGGATAGAAATTAAACTTTCTACTGCTCCTAAGCTTTCAGCAAGTGTAAAGTATTGCAGTTTCTCAAGAACTTTATTCAACGTTTCCGCACTATCTACATCAAATGAGATGATAGCACCAAATCCATTTGCTTGTTCTGTTGCTAGTTCATGGTTTTGATGGGATTCAAGACCTGGATAATATACTTTATTTACTTTTGGATGGTTATTTAAAAACTCGGCAATCGCACGTGAATTCGTTTCATGTTCTTCCATACGAATTCCTAATGTTTTTAAACCACGAAGTAGTAAGAAGCTATCTTGTGGGCCAAGAATACCTCCTGTTGAGTTTTGTACAAAGTGAAGGTCTTCTGCTAATTGCGGGCTATTTACAACTACTAGGCCTGCAACTACATCACTATGTCCTCCTAAATATTTCGTTGCACTATGAAGCACAATGTCTGCTCCTAAAGAAATTGGCGACTGCCAATATGGCGTCATGAATGTGTTATCAATAATTGTTAATAAATCTTTCTCTTTAGCAAGAGCAGATATTTTCTTAATATCAGTAATTTTTAGTAATGGGTTCGTTGGTGTTTCTACATAAATCGCTTTCGTATTTGGACGAATCGCTTCTACAACTTCCTCTAGGTTTGTTGTATCTACAAATGTATGCTCAATGCCGAAGCGGTTTAATACTTTTGTAATAACACGGTACGTTCCGCCATAAACATCATCTGTTAAAATGACGTGATCTCCTTTTGAGAATAGCATAATAGTTGCTGTAATAGCTGCCATCCCTGAACCAAATGCAAATCCAGCATGACCATTTTCTAAGACTGCAATCATTTCTTCTAAAGCTGCACGTGTTGGGTTGCCTGTACGTGAATATTCATATCCTTGATGCTTACCAACTGCTTCTTGTTTATACGTACTTGTTTGATAAATCGGTACGTTTACAGATCCAGTTGAAGGTTCTCCTATGCGAATACCATGAATTAATTTTGTCTTTGCTCTCATTTTTTTATTCCCATCCTTTGTATATGTCTTTACTTAAATAGCGCTCACTACTATCAGGAAAAATCGTTACAATATTCGTACCTGGTGCTGCTTTCTCTGCCTCAAGTAAGCTTGCATGAAACGCTGCTCCTGAAGAGCTCCCAACGAGAAGGCCTTCTTTTTGCGCTAACTCTTTCACTCGTAAAAATGCATGTCGATCAGAAATTGTATGAATTTCATCAAAATAAGATGTTTTTAAAAATGGCGGGATGAATTCAAGACCAATCCCTTCTGTTTCATGTGAACCAGCTTTACCACCATTTAAAATAGATCCTTCTGGTTCTACAATAACCGTCTTAATATCAATGTTTTTCTCTTTTAAATAAGACGCAGTTCCCATAAACGTACCGCCAGTTCCTGCCCCTGCAACAAATATGTTAATTTCTCCATTCAATGCATCCCAAAGTTCAGGACCTAATGTTTTGAAATAAGCACGAGGGTTTGCTTCATTCGCAAACTGACTTGGAGAGTATGAATTCGGTATTTCATTTACTAATTCTTTTGCCTTTGCAATTGCGCCGGTCATTCCTTGCTCAGTCGGTGTATGCACGACCTTTGCACCTAGTGCTTTCATTATTTCTTGTTTTTCAATACTAAATTTCTCTGGTACACAAACAATAACGCGTAAATCATGTTCTAACGCTGCAAGTGCCAGTCCAATGCCGGTATTTCCAGCCGTCGGTTCAATAATTGTTCCGCCCTCTGCAACAAGCCCTTTTTCTAGCGCATCTTCAATTAATTCTCTTCCTAAACGATCCTTAACGCTTCCGCCTGGGTTGTAAAATTCAAGCTTTGCAAATAAACGGACTCCTTTCGGAAGTGAAAAACGAGTAATTTCTACGATT
This sequence comes from Bacillus sp. RC252, assembly GCF_044909215.1. NCBI lineage: Bacteria > Bacillati > Bacillota > Bacilli > Caryophanales > Bacillaceae > Bacillus > Bacillus sp. RC252. The sequence goes on from NZ_JBIYDV010000007.1 coordinate 259,955, forward strand.
GGTGTATGGCCAATCAACTCATGAACTCCACGATATACATTCATCGTGTTCTCCCCCTTATTTGCCAATAAAGAAAAGGCAACTGTATGTATTTTCTTTATATGAGACAGTTGCCTTTTTGTTACATTACTTTAACTCTTCTAGTACTTTTACGATAAAGTTTGTAGAATGAAGAGCTGCTTGATCTAAAAATTGATCAAATGAAACATTTGATTCTTTACCAGCAATATCAGAAAGTGCACGAATAATAACAAACGGAACTTCATATTGGTGGCATACTTGCGCAACAGCTGCTGCTTCCATTTCTACTGCATAAAGGTCTTCAAATTTATCACGAATTGCTGCAACGCGGTTCGGATCACTCATAAATGAATCACCTGTTGCAATCATACCTTTTACAACTTGAATATTTTCTTCTGCCTGCATACATTTCTCAGCTAATGCAACTAATGCCTCATCAGCTTTAAATCCAGGTGGCATTCCTGGCACTTGACCATATTCGTAGTTAAATGCTGTTACATCTACGTCATGGTGACGAACTTCTGTTGAAATAACTACATCTCCAACATTTAAAGAATGATGGAATCCACCAGCTGAACCAGTATTAATTACTTTTTCAGGCTTATATTTTTCTAATAAAATTGTCGTTGACATCGCTGCATTTACTTTACCAATACCAGACTTTAGCAAGATTACTTCATGTCCTGCCAATAGCCCTTTCGTAAATTCACAACCTGCAACAGTTTCTGTTTCTGCTTGTTTTAGTTTGTCACGTAAAATACGTACTTCTTCTTCCATTGCTCCAATTACAGCAATTCTCAATCTAATCCCTCTTTCTATTGCTTAGTTGCCTCCATTACCCAAACGAAATGATTTAATCTCGTAAACGTTACGTGGAAGCCATTGTTTTCAAAAATAGATTGCATGATCGGAATACGTGTATAGTATTCTGTTTGCAAATCGTTTGCTAACTGATGAAAACCTCTTTGTTTTGCTACTTCGACAGTTTTATCATATGCATCTTGATCTGCAAATATCGTATCAGCAAACACTATTTTACCACCTTTGTTTAGCAATTGACTATACTTCGCAATTGCTACGTCTTTTTCTTCATCTATTAAATGATGAAATGCGTAAGTGCTCACAATAGTATCGATTGAATTTGGGACTTCAAATGAAAGAAAATCACCCTCTGTAATTGAAAATTCTTTTGGTAATTTCTCTTTTGCAATAGTACGCATTTCGCGTGACGGTTCTATACCGTAAACTGTGCGACCAGCAAGTAATAATTTATTTGTTAAATTGCCAGTACCAACACCAAATTCTAATACGTTGCCAAATGACTTGTTAACTACATCCTCTAAAATGTCCTCATAATGGGCGAAAACTTCTTTATATTGTATATCTTCGCCTTGTACAAATGAGTCGTACGTATGAGCCCATTCATCAAATAAACCATTAAATTCTGTTCCCATAAAAATTCCCCTTTTTCTTATCGGTTTTATCAGTATGATATTCTCTCTTTCTAAAAATGTCAATTGAAATGTACGTAGTATTTCCTTCTTTTCTTTGTTACACTATAGGTGATTATCATAGGAGAGGGGGCATCTTCGTGTCATTTACCTTTGAAATGTTAGAAGATAAAGTAGAATTTTTCGAGGCTGCAAACTTAGTTTCTCTAGAAAAAAAAATTAACGAACAAATTGATAATAATAAAGCACTTATGCTCGAAGTTCATCATATTTCTCACCAAATGATTATGGATCCTGAAAGCAAAAGACCTTATTATAGTGCGGTTGTTCATTTTAAATTAAAGAAATTACGCTAACTAAAAAAAGAGAGGCTCTTAAGAGCCTCTCTTTTTTTAGTTTAGAGTTTGAACGAGTACTGGTTTCCAGCCCTCATTGTCTACCCAATCAATATTCACATAATATTTTTTACCTGATTGTTTATCTTGTACGTTACCGTAAGCTTTATTCTTACCGTTATTTCCAATTCTATGGATAACTAATTGATTTACTGGAACGTCAATTGCAGCTGAAATCGCTTGATTCATCTCATTCCAATCTGCTGTACCTTTTTTAAACGTCATCGCAGGTGTTGCACCTTGCTCTGTACCTACTGGCTTCCAAGAAGATTTCGTATAAGCATCTGTTGCCTGTGACTGTGTTTTTTCAGCTGGTGCTTTCTCGTTAGCTTTCGCTTCTTCTTCAGCTTTTTTCTTTTCTTCCTCAGCCTTTTGCTTCTCTTCTTCTTCCTTCTTCTTAGCCTCTGTCTTATCTTGCTCATTCTTCTTCGGCTCTTCTTTACCTTTAGCTTTCTCAGCTTTATTCTCTTTTGTTGTTTGCTGAGCTACCTTTTTATCATTAGAAGACGCTTGCTCTTTTGTGTCAGGAACAAACAATTGATATGCTACAATAGCTACTGCTACTAATACAATAGCGATTGCAATATTTAAAACACCGTTTTGACGACGTTTTTGTTGTTTCTGTTGGAATCTAGATCCTCCTGCCATTCTTCAAACCTCCATGCAGTTTTTCATACTTGCTATTGTAACATTAAATCTAGAAAGGTTGAACATTTACAATAATATTTTCACGAAATGAAAACATTTCATAAATAATTGCAAGATTACTTTTCAATTTCTAATTGATGAATTGCCTCTACCATTTCTGCAAAAACTGGTGTGACTACATTTTCATTACTATCTGTTTCTATATCAACTACAACTAAAGCATATCTTGGGTTTTCATATGGAAAATAACCTGCAAACCAGCGATTCACCCTCTCTCCTTTTCCTGTTTGTGCCGTCCCAGATTTTCCAGCGACAGTTAGTGGCAACGAACGGAATGCGGTTCCCGTTCCTTTCTCCATCGTTACAACGGCTCTTAACAACTGTTGTAATTTTTTCATCGTTTCATAAGAAAGCTGTTTCCCATTTAATTTATGATTTTCAAATGCAAAAAAGTCGGTTCCATTTTTATACACTATTTTTTTCACAGCTTTCACTTCCATCTTCTCTCCACCTCTAGCAATTGTCGCCATCATATTCGCTATAGCTAGAGGTGACACACGTACATCTTTTTGTCCGACCATCGTTTGAGCAATCGCTTTTCTACTATCTTTATTTTCTTCGCTTCCCCAAATAATAGCACTCTTTTCTTCTGGCAATTGCTCAAATTCTGGTGTATGAAACACTGAACCTTTCCAACCTACCTTCTCACTTGCTCCTAAGGCCTCTAAATACGTTTCTAATACTTCCCTATCCTTTTGCATTAGTTCATCACCTAATACGGCAAACGTTCGATTACAGCTTCTAGCAAAGCTTTCCTTAAAGTTTAATGACCCCATCATAACTTGTGGAAGATTTTCACCGTATAAATCCGTATTACAGTTAAATGTACGATTAAACCGCACCAAATTCTCATCAATTACTGCTGCTGCAACTACTGTTTTAAAAACAGACCCCGGAAAATGAGGAGTTAACATTTGATTTTCAAGTGTAGATTTATATATCCTCCTATCATTCATCTGTAAAGAAGGCCTACTTACCATTGCTAAAACTTCCCTATTCTTTATGTCTAGTAATACTAACCCACCTTTTTTTATTCCGTTTTCATCTATAATCTTCTTTGCTCGTCGTTGCAACGTTTTATGTATTGTTGTTTGAATAGTAACTGGATAAAATGGATTTCCTGGTGAAGTGTATTTCGCCTGCTTCCCAAAAATCGGTTCTCCTTGTCGATCCACTTGATATAGTACTTTCGCTTCTCCATCAGTCAGTAAAAATTCATCAAATGATTGTTGCAATCCAGAAATACCAATTGGCGTTTGTTTCGAAGTTTTTTTCATTTCTCCATAACGCTTTTGAAATTCCTGTTCATTCTCTCCCACATCACCAATTAAATGATTTGCCTCCCCCATTTGCTTCAGTCGAACTTTTGCTGCTACAATACCTAAAATATCTAATTGATTTACCTTCTTCATCTGCTCGAACGTTAATTGAAATGGGGTATTCTCCTTTCGTAATATAAATGCTTGATTCTTATTTTTCATTTGCAGTCTTATCTCTTGTCTCGACACACCAATGATATGCGCAATTTTCTCTAACATGTCATTTTTTATTTGTAAAAATGGAAAAACAATTAAGACTGGATATTTCTCTTCACCAATTTCCTTACCATTTCGATCTGTAAAATGCCCTCTTCCATTATCTACTGTAAGTGATTGTGTTCGTTGCGTAACACTTTTTTCAATCAGATTGATATTTCGGTCAGTAAATGATTCCGTATCTATAATCTGTATTTGGATTAAACGACAAAGTAATAAAAAAATCACACCCATAAAACAAATTAAAACAATTATAATTCTCCGTTTCATTTTCATAAAAAACACCTCGTCTATTGTAGTTTAGACGAGGTGTTTCACCTTTTATACAAATAAAAAATCACTCGTTTTTACACGAGTGATTTTTTACGTTATTTTACAGAGATAATCTCTACTTGCATTTCTCCACCTGGTGTTTGGATTGCTACCTTCTCACCAATTTGCTTACCTAATAAGCTTTTTGCGATTGGAGAATCGTTAGAAATTCTTCCTTCAAATGGATCGGCTTCTGCGCTACCTACGATTATGTACGCTTCTTCGTCTCCACCTGGTAACTCTTTAAATATTACTGTTTTACCTAATGTTACAACTGTAGACTCTTCACCATTGTCTTCAATGATAACCGCATTACGAATCATGTTTTCAAGTTGTGTAATACGTCCTTCTACGAATGCTTGCTCATCTTTCGCTGCATCATACTCAGAGTTCTCTGAAAGATCTCCGAAGCTACGTGCGATCTTAATACGCTCTACAACTTCTTTACGTCTTACTGTTTTTAATTGTTCAACTTCGTTCTCTAGTTTTTGCTTACCCTCTTGCGTCATAGGGTATGTTTTTTCTGTTGCCATGTTTTCCACTCCTTTTATATACCAATCCCCCGAAAAAAAGAGGAGTTCCATATGAAAACTCCTCCGCTTATATAGCGGAGGTTTCTAGCACACGTAGCACTAGTGGAGTTGTCACATACAACCCCTTATTCTCCAATTCTTCCTTATATAAAGAAGGTATGTATGGAAAGTTGATATAAATATGCCCTCACCTATTGGTAGGTGAGGTTTCATGTTTCATTGTATTCGATAAGAAGGGAAAAAATCCCTTCCTATCGTATATCTTTTACTATGCTATTACAAATTTACTTTTTGTTCAAGAATTGTTGCAATTTTTGTAACCATAATATCAATTGCAACATGGTTTTGTCCACCTTCAGGGATAATAATATCCGCGAATTTCTTAGAAGGCTCAATAAATTGATTATGCATTGGACGTACAACGTTTACGTATTGGTCGATAACTGAATCCATTGTACGACCGCGCTCTTCAATATCGCGCTGCATGCGGCGTAAAATACGAAGGTCTGCATCTGTATCAACGAACACCTTAATATCCATTAACTCACAAAGACGTGGGTCTTCTAAAATAAGAATTCCTTCTAAAATGATTACATCTTTCGGCTCAACTGGAATAATTTTTTCTGAACGCGTATGCAATGTATAGTCATATATAGGCTTTTCCACTTGCTCATATGCAAGCAACTGCTGCAAATGGTCAATTAACAAATCATTATCAAACGCTAACGGATGATCGTAATTTGTTTTTAAACGTTCTTCCATTGGTAAATGGCTTTGATCTTTGTAATAATAATCTTGCTCCAAGATTAAAATGGAATGACCTTTAAAATGGTCAAAAATCGCTTTCGTTACACTTGTTTTTCCTGATCCTGAACCACCAGCGATTCCAATTACAACAGGCTTATTCGTCCCCATTCGACTACCACTCTTTCTTATTGAAGTATGTTTTTGCGCATCATATTATTCACATACACTGGTTGATCCACTTTGAATTTCACGATTTGCAACGGATGTCTCGCTGCATCTAATTCGTTTCCATCCTCATCCCAAATTTTCTCCACCGTCTGCGTAAAGTTTTCTATTTCTGGCCCAAAGAACTCCACTTCATGTCCTGGTTTGAAGTGATTACGTTGCTCAAGCGTTACGATGCCCGTTTCTTCATTATAATCTAACACTAAACCAGCAAAATCATACGTTGTTTTCTTACTATGATTTCCAAACATTTGCTCTTGATGTCCTGGAACCCCTTCAAAGAATGCAGGAGCTGTATCACGATTTGCACATTTATCAAGTTCATCTAACCATTCTTGTTTAAACTCAAAGTTATCCGGATCCGCACAATACGCATCAATTACTTTACGATATACAGTTGCTACAGTCGCTACGTAATGGATAGATTTCATACGTCCTTCAACTTTTAAGCTATCAATTCCAATTTCAATCATTTTCGGAATTGATAAGATTAAATTTAAATCTTTTGGGCTCATCGCAAAGTGAGCATCTTCTTCTTGGAATAGAGGAAGCTCTTTTGCATCTTTATGTTGTGATACCGTTTGAACTAAATCATAATCCCAGCGGCAAGATTGACAACAACCACCACGGTTAGAGTCACGCGCTGTCATATGGTTACTTAATGTACATCTCCCTGAATACGCGATACACATTGCACCATGGACGAATGCTTCAATTTCAACATCAACTTTTTCTTTAATTTCTTTCATTTCTTCATAGCTTGCTTCACGAGCTAATACAAGACGATGTAAACCTTCTTCTTTCCAATACTGTGCTGCTTTCCAGTTGGATAGTGATTGTTGTGTACTTAAATGCACCTCAACAGAAGGAGCTACACGTTTACATGTCTCAATAATAAGCGGATCGGCAACGATAATTCCCGTTACGCCAGCTTTTTCAATCCCTTTTAAATATTCCTCTAGCCCATCCATATTTTCATTATGTGCAAAAATATTTGTTGTCACGTATATTTTTGCTCCATATTTCTTTGCAAATTCAACGCCTTCTGCCATGTCTTCCAGCGTAAAGTTACCTGCATTAGAACGAAGACCAAATTCTTGTCCACCTAAATATACAGCATCTGCCCCATAATGGATAGCTACTTTTAATTTTTCTAAGTTACCCGCAGGGATTAACAGTTCAGGTTTTTTCACAATAACGCGTTTGCCATCGATCACTCGTGAAATTTCTTGTACAGTCATTTCCTACACCCTCCTCGTTTAGTAAACCGTTTCTTTAAAGAAGAATCCTGTATCTAACGGACGATTTACCGGTTGTATTTCTTCTATCTCTTTAAATAAATCATCTTTCACGTCATAATACGCATCACGATCTTCTACACATAAATCAATCGCCTTACGATATTTCTTCGTCACCTCAATAATGTACTCAGAACTTTTTAGGACACCATCAATTTTTAAGCTATCGACTTCAGCATCGATTAGTTCCTCTAACTCATCGATGAAACAAATATCATTCGGACTCATAATGTGAGTACCATTTTCATCTTCATAAATTGGATATTTGTTATTACGTTCTGGGTCGTATAAGAACATATTCTCTTCATACTTTTTCTTTTCGATGTCGAGATTACGCCCTTGATACTCAAAGTAGTTTCCTACTAGTGAACGCTTCGATTGGAACATACAAGTCATACCGTGAATTTGCACTTCAAGTTCCACTTCAGCATTTTCTTTTAATTCAGCAATTTCATCTAAGCTAAGCTCACGAGCTAATACAGCGCGTTTCGCTCCTCTTTGCCCCCAATAGTTACAAGTAAACCAGTTTGTTGCTGTCGTTTCTGTATTCCAGTGAAGTTGCATATTTGGTGCAACTTCACGAACAGCCATTAATACCGCTGGATCTCCGAAAACAATCGCATCTACATTTACCTCATTTAAAAAGGCAACATAGTCCGTTAATTCTTCTACTTTATCATTGTGGAACATCGCATTCATTGCAACGTATACTTTCACACCATTTTCATGTGCAATGTTTACAGCTTGTTTCACATCTTCACGTGAAAACTCTCCTGCCAAACGTAAACCAAACTTTTGTTCACCAACCATTACTGCATCTGCCCCTGCTTTCGCAAGAGGTTCAATATCCGCCACCGCTCTAGGCGTTACTAACAATTCAGGTTTCTTCATACTTTTGTCACCCTCTCTTTTTACTTACAGCCACTCCATCGCCAATTGGGAAAATCGTTGTATCATATCCTTCATGATTCATAAGCCATTCATTGTACGTCTTAATACGACGAATCAAACCACGGGTACGTCTATTTTCAATTTTCTCTTTTGTCGTCACAAGACCATGGTACATAACGTTATCTGAAATAATAACGCCACCAGGATTTAATAACGGTTCGTATAAGTCAAAAAAGCGACGATACTGCCCTTTCGCTGCATCAATAAAAATAACATCAAATGTTCCATGTTCTTTCACTTGTTCGCCCGTTTCTAAAGCATCACCGTAAATAACAGAAATACGGTCTGTTACCGAGGAACATTCTATATATTCAAGTGCCTTTTCATATCGTTCACGATTGCGCTCTACTGTCACAATGCGAGAGTTCGGAATAGCTTGCATCATACGAATACTAGAATAACCGATTGCTGTTCCAAGTTCTAAAATACTTTCCGGTCCAACTAAACGTAAAAATTGCAGCATAAATTCCATTCCAAGTCGATCCATAATCGGCACATGGTTTTCAGTTGCATACTCTTCCATTTCAAGAATTAATTTATCTTTTGGATCAATAAATGATAATAGGTACTCGTTAACTGCATCCTCCATAATTGGTCCTCCTTATTTACATGGAGAAGTGCCTCTATGACGCGTCAACCTTTGTCTTTTCACACATAGAATGCAATAAAAATACAAGCCAGTTTCACCCTTAGCTTGTACGTCCCGTTTTGATATTAAAAACGATTCTTCTGCCAGTTTTTAACCCGATATATTTTACCACAAAAAAGAGGGATATGCGACCCTTTTCGCTATCCCTCCCCATTTCACTGTTTTTTCGTAATGTATTTTTGCTTTAATGCATTATGTTCTTCTAATGTTTTCGCATAATACACTTCACCACTTGGTGCAGCTAAGAAATAATAATAATCTGTTTGCGCAGGATCTAACGCTGCTTCCACTGAATGTTTACCAGAGTTTGCAATCGGCCCAACTGGCAACCCTTTCACAACATACGTATTGTACGGTGAGTTTATTTTCAAGTCTTCGTATAATACACGTTGTTTATGCTTTCCAAGCGCGTATAATACCGTCGGATCCGTTTGAAGCGGCATACCTTTCGCTAAACGATTATAGAAAACACTAGAGATTTTCTGGCGATCAGTAAAGCCAGTAGCCTCTTCTTCAATAAGTGAAGACAACGTGAGAAGTTGATGAACATCCCAGTTCTTCGCTTTCATTTTCGCCTCATTTTGAACAATAATTGCATTTGTTTTCTCAAGCATCGGGATTACAATTTCTTCTAATTTCGTATCCTTTTTATAGAAAGAATACGTTGCTGGATATAAGTATCCTTCTAGTGGATATTTAATGTTGCTATCAAAAATTTTATCCGTTAATAGCTTCGGATACTTTTGCTGCATTTTTTGAATAAATGCTTTATCGTTTAATTGACGCACAACATCATCTTTATTCCACTTTAATTCTGCCGCAATCACTTCAGCAATTTCATTTACTTGCGCTCCTTCTTTAATCGTCACTTTATAAAGAGCCGGACGATGTACGTTGCCAGATGACATTTGTTCAATGACATCGTTAGCACTCATCGAAGGATTTAATAAATATGTACCTGCTTGTAAGCTTTTCGACTTAAATTTCGTATAAAAACTAAAAACTGTACTGCTTTTCACAGCACCTTTTTCTTCTAAAATCTCACCGATTTTACTTGTAGATGACCCCTTTGGAATCTCTACCTCAATCTCTTTTTTATTTCCACTATCAACTGGCCCTAATGCAGATGAAATATACGCATAGACTGATCCACAAACTAAAAGCAGTGCGATAATCGAAATTAAAAAAATGCGTCTACGCTTCTTCTTCACTTGATTCTCTACCAAAATTCTTCCTCCTTATTTAATTGTAGACCGTATACACTTCCTCTATACAATGCCCTACAAACATAAAGCAAAACCAATCATTTCTAAATAATCGGTGACAGCTACTTATTTAAAGCCTTTTTTCATACAACCCGTCTTATTATACTATAAACAATTAAGTAGTTTCGACAAAAAATCTGTCATTTTGCATATGAATACAAAAAAGGCGAACTGTGTACACAGTTCGCCTTTTTATCCATTACTATTCTTCTTCTTGCTCATCAGCAAGAGTGTTAAACATTTCTTGTACCATTTCCCACTCTTCTTCAGATTCAATTGAAAGTAATGTTCCGCCCTCTTCTTCGCTTTGCTCGTATGCCATTGCATCGAAGATTTGGTCTCCATCTTCGTCTACTTCACCGATTGGAGAGAAGACTACGTAAGATTTTTTGCCGAATTTTTCAGCATCAAAAGTGAAAATAATTTCACATAAATGTTCGTTTCCTTTTTCGTCTACAATTGTAATTTGATTTTCTTCCATTTTGGTCACCTCTTATTTACTATCTAAAAATCCTTGTAAGATCACGACTGCAGCCATCTTATCGATTACCTGTTTTCGCTTCTTACGGCTCACATCAGCTGAAATGAGCAGACGTTCCGCTGCCATCGTCGACAAACGCTCGTCCCACATTACAACTTCTAATTGTAACAGATTTCGCAGGTTTTCTGCAAATTGCTGGCACGCTTCACCACGAGGGCCGATTGTACCATTCATATTTTTAGGTAAACCTACTACTATTTTGTCCACATTGTACTGTTTTACCAACTCAGAAATACGGTCAAAACCAAAGTGGCCTCGTTCTTCGTTAATCCTGATTGTTTCCAGCCCTTGTGCTGTCCAGCCCATCTCATCGCTCATTGCAACACCGACTGTTTTAGTACCAACATCTAAACCTAATATCCGCATAAACTACTCCTCACGATGATGTTTCAAGTAAGACTTCACAAGCTCTTCAATTATCTCATCACGTTCAAGCTTGCGAACGATGCTTCGTGCATCTTTATGGCGAGGTATGTATGCTGGATCTCCACTTAATAAATAACCGACGATTTGGTTAATCGGATTATAACCTTTTTCTTGAAGTGCATCATACACAGTTAAAAGTACATCATTTACATGGACACTCTGTTTTTCATCTTGAATGCTAAACTTCATTGTCTTATCAAAACCGTCCATTTCAAGCACCTCACTTGTAAGTAGTAAGTATAGGGAGAAGAACTTCTCCTCTCCCTACCATTGTACACTACTATCTCTTTATTTTGAAACAGATTTAACGTACTCTTGTACAAACGCTAAAGCTTCCTCTACTTGCGCTGGGTTTTTACCGCCTGCTTGTGCCATATCAGGACGGCCACCACCGCCGCCTCCACAACGAGAAGCTACTTCTTTCACAAGTTTACCCGCATGGTAACCTTGACTAATTAAATCTTTCGTTACGCCAGCTAAAATATTTACTTTATCGTCATTTACAGACGCTAATACAACAACTGCAGACTCTAATTTATTTTTAAGGTCATCCATCATTGTACGTAAGTTGTTCATATCTGCAACATTTACTTTTGCCGCTAATACGTTCACGCCATCAACTGTCATTACTGAATCAGTTAAGTTTCCAGCTTCGATATTGCTTAATTTCGCAGCAAGAGATTCGTTTTCTTTTTGAAGTTGTTTTACTTCAGCAAATAAACCATCAACTCTTGTTAAAATATCTTTCGGATTTGTTTTCATTTTTCCTGCTGCTTCTTTTAATAAACCTACTTGATCGTTCATTAATTCGTATGCAGACTTACCAGTTACCGCCTCAATACGACGAGTTCCTGCACCGATACCAGACTCAGCAACGATTTTGAAAATACCGATAGAAGCTGTGTTATCAACGTGACAACCACCGCAAAGCTCTAAGCTGTAATCGCCTACTTGTACAACGCGTACAACATCACCGTATTTTTCACCGAATAATGCCATTGCGCCCATTTCTTTCGCTTCTTCGATTGCTTTTTGAGAAATCGCAACATCAATACTTTCCCAAATTTTTTCGTTTACGATACGCTCAATTTTTTCTAATTCATCAGCTTGTACTTGACCGAAGTGAGAGAAGTCAAAACGTAAACGTTCAGATGTTACAAGAGAACCCGCTTGGTTAACATGCGTTCCAAGTATATCTTTTAATGCTTGGTGCAGTAAGTGAGTTGCTGTATGGTTTTTCACAACGCTACTACGGTTTTTCGTATCGATAAGAGCTTTTACAGCCGCTTCTTTCGTTAATGTACCCTCTTCAACAACAACTTTGTGTAAGTTTTGACCATTTGGTGCTTTTTGTACGTCTTTTACAACAACTTTCACGCCGTCAGCAAGAAGATAACCACGGTCTGCAATTTGCCCACCGCTCTCAGCGTAGAATGGCGTTACATCAAGCATTAATTGTCCTTCTTCACCTGCTTGTAAGCTATCTGTATACTCACCATTTTTCACAAGTGCAACAACGTTACTTTCTGTTGCAACTGTACCGTAACCAACGAATTCGCTCGCTACTTTAACTTCACCAAGTACACCGCCTTGAACTTGCATAGAATCAACGTCTTGACGAGCAGCACGTGCACGCTCACGTTGTTTCTCCATTTCATTTTCAAAGCCCGCTTGATCAACTGTCATACCAGCTTCTTCTGCATATTCTTCTGTTAATTCAATTGGGAAACCGTACGTGTCGTATAGGCGGAACGCATCTACGCCAGAAATAACAGTTGTTTTTTCTTCTTTCGCTTTTGCAATTACTTCAGCTAAAATTGATTCACCATCATGAAGTGTTTCATGGAAACGCTCTTCTTCATTCTTCACAACTTTTGCGATGAAATCTTTCTTTTCAAGTACTTCTGGATAGAAGTCTTTCATTACTTCTCCAACAACCGGTACTAATTCAAACATGAACGGACGGTTGATGTTTAATTTCTTAGAATAACGAACAGCACGGCGTAATAAACGACGTAACACATAACCACGGCCTTCGTTAGATGGAAGAGCACCGTCACCAACAGCGAATGTTACTGTACGGATATGGTCAGCAATTACTTTAAACGCCATATCTTTTTCTAAATCGCCATTACGATATTTCTCACCAGAAATTGATTCTGTTGCACCAATCATCGGCATGAATAGGTCTGTATCAAAGTTCGTAGGTACATCTTGAACGATAGATGTCATACGCTCTAGACCCATTCCTGTATCGATGTTTTTCTTAGGAAGTGGCGTATATGAACCGTCTGGATTATGGTTAAATTGAGAGAATACAAGGTTCCATACTTCTAAGTAACGCTCGTTTTCTCCGCCCGGATATAATTCTGGGTCACTAAAGTCATTACCGTAAGATTCACCGCGGTCATAGAAAATTTCTGTATTCGGTCCACTTGGTCCTTCACCGATATCCCAGAAGTTTTCTTCTAAACGGATGATGCGTTCTTTTGGAACACCCATTTTCTCATTCCAAATTGTGAATGCTTCTTCATCTTCCGGATGAATTGTAACAGATAGTAATTCTTTATCGAATCCGATCCATTTGTCGCTCGTTAGAAATTCCCAAGCCCAAGTAATTGCTTCTTCTTTGAAGTAATCACCGATTGAGAAGTTCCCTAACATTTCAAAGAATGTATGGTGACGAGCCGTTTTCCCAACGTTTTCAATATCGTTTGTACGAATTGATTTTTGTGCATTTGTAATACGTGGATTTTGTGGGATTACACGACCATCAAAATATTTCTTTAATGTCGCTACACCACTATTAATCCATAGAAGAGATGGATCCTCATGAGGAACTAGTGATGCACTTGGTTCTACTGCATGTCCTTTTTCTTGGAAAAAGTCTAAAAACATTTGACGAATTTGTGCGCCTGTTAGTTGTTTCATTGTATTTTCCTCCTTAAATATAAAAAACTCCCGCCCCTAATAAAAGGGACGAGAGTTAACTCGCGATACCACCCTAATTATGAATTGATTATTATAACAATCAATTCATCACCTCATGGTGCCGTAACGTGGCAAGACGGCAGTGATTAGCTGCTCTCAGGATTAGCTTTCTGTTACCCTTCATTTAAAGCTTCTTTCAGCCAGTGGAAGCTTCTCTCTATAAATGGACTGTAACATACTTGTTCCGTCATTGATTTAATGTATTATATGACTAAATATAATAGAATTCTCTTAAGTTTGTCAATGTAGATAATAATAATTATCTTGTACTACACACATTTTCGTTAGCTACATAAGCATCTACTTTTCATTTTAAATATCTTCCCTTTTCCAAAGAGGCCTCACATGAACGATCACTGTACGAATAACAGCTAAAATTGGAACCGATATTAGCAATCCTACAATCCCGGCTATCTCTCCTCCAACTAGTAATGCGAGCATAATAATAACGGGATGCATACGAAGCGACTTACCAACGATGTAAGGCGATAAAATGTTACTTTCCAAAAATTGCAAAATAGCAATTGTAATCCCCGCCTTAATGAGTAAACTCGTTGATACCGTTGCCGCAATCATCAACGTGGGAATCGCCCCTAAAATAGGACCAAAGTACGGGATTATATCCGTTACCCCAATAATAATGCCGAGCAGCAATGGATATTTCATACCGATAAACCAAAAAGAAAGAACAGATACTCCCCCTAATACTAAGCAAACAAATAACTGTCCTCGAATATAACTTCCGAGTGACTTATCAATTTCTTTCGCAAGCATTTGACCCGTACTACGCCACTTACTCGGGACTAATTTCCAAAATATATGATAAAACTCACCGTAATCTTTTAATATGTAAAATACAATGAATGGAATTAAGAAAATAATGAGTAACGAATCCAGTACACCACGAGCTGTGCTCATGACTTTATTTAAAAGCGCTTGAATCTTCGTTTCTACACCACCAAAAATTTGTTTCACCTTTTCATGAATAAATGATGGGAAATTCGCTGTTTGTTCTGTAACTCCATCCATCCAAGAATCGTACATTTTTGTAAACTGTGGAAATTGTTCATTAATTTCTTGTAACTGTTTAATAACAACTGGCGTTCCTTTATAAATTCCATAGCCAATTCCGCCAAAGAAAAGAATATAAATGAGCAAAATAGCAAGTGTGCGTGGCATTCCTTCCTTATGGATTTTTTCAATTAAAGGGTGTAATAAATAAGCAATAAAACAAGCAATAAAGAACGGTGTGATCGCCACTTTAAATACAAAAATAATCGGTGCCCATAGTGGCTTAATTTTTAAAAAGACGAGCAAACAAAGAAAAACGAGTAACAATAATCCTAAACGATATATCCAAATGATTTTAAGATTCTTCACACGAAAAACCTCCTCCATCTTTATTTTGAAAATAAATAGGTTAGGTTATGTGCAAAAGTTTTAAAATCTTTTTATACAGACCATACTGTTTTTTAAAGACGTACATATATTTAACATAATAAGGACAACCACCCCTGAAAATACAAAATGTCAAAATATAATCAGGAGGGCTCATAATGATCTTATTTATGCTTGCATTATCCGCACTTTTTATGCTTCTTGAATGGATTTGTATCGGGTTTGGTATTTGGAAAGGCTTCTTTATTCGTTCCTCACGAAAGGAAAGAGCTAAGCACTTATGGCATTATGGAATGCTTGGTGTTGGATGCTACGGTTTATCTTATCTCTTCTCTGAAATCGGACTTTTATATTTGCATACAAGCGCATAAAAAAACTCCCTTATCATAAAGGGAGTTTTTTACGCCTTATAAATAAGACTTAATCATCTTACGTGCTTTTTTCACATTGCGTTTTGAGAATACATCTTGTTTGCGAGCATATTGATATGCTGCAGCTCCAACACCTAATGCGATTAATGAATTGCGTAGATTCAAAGTAAATCCCCCTTTTCGTTATCCGATCGTTCTTTCATTATCATCAAATAAATCATCAAGAGAGCTTAATGAACCATCTTCCTCTACTTGATGTGTATGGATTTTCCCCTTTGAAACCGATAATTCGATATAACAATTCCAGCAATAAAATTGGTTGACACCTATTTTTCCGATGTCTTTCCCTTTACAATTTGGACAACTGAACATATGGCTTTCATCTCCTTACAGTCTCCCAGATTCTATTCGCCATTATGTCCAAACTGCATTCATTTATACATTGCTAGAACCTTTCAACGTTATACGTTTGAAAGGTTCACTATATAATTTCACCTTGTTACATGAAATCATACGGTGAAATGTTTTCCACGTCCATTTCTTCACCATTAACCGTCACCATCTGCACTTCTCCTTGTGATTCTTGCAATCGGCCAGCTAAAGTCGTTTGACGCATTGCATCATCAAGGCGATTTACACCGGATTGAAACGCTGCTTCCTCCCCGCAAATAATAAGGAATTTCTTACTCCTTGTAATACCCGTGTAAATTAAATTACGACGTAACATACGGTAGTAGCTCTTTACAATTGGCATAATAACTATTGGGAATTCACTACCTTGTGATTTATGAATCGAGCAGCAATAGGCATGCGTAATTTGATTTAAATCCGGCTTTGTATATGTTACTTCAATTCCATCAAATGAAACGATAATCATATCTTGTTGCTCGACATTTTCTTTCGCATAAAATACTGAAACAATTTCTCCAATATCACCATTAAACACTTGGCTTTCCGGCTGATTGACTAATTGAAGTACTTTATCACCTCGCCGGTATACAACGTCACCGTAGGCAATTTCTTTACTCTTTTCTTTTTTCGGATTAAACACTTCTTGAAGAGCTTCATTTAACACATTAATACCTGCTGGTCCGCGGTACATTGGTGCCAACACTTGTACATCTCTTGCACTAAAGCCTTTTGTCTTAGCATTTTCACAAACCTTTTTAACAACCTCAACAATTTGAGCACCTGCACAGCTGATAAATGAACGATCTTTTTTATTTTGTGCTAAATCTGACGGAAGTGTTCCGTCTTTTATCGCATGGGCAAGCTGAATAACAGACGAACCTTCTGCCTGACGATAAATTTCTGTGAGTTTTACCGTTGGAATGGCACCTGCATTTAATAAATCTTTCAACACTTGTCCAGGTCCTACCGATGGTAATTGGTCTTCATCACCTACAACGATTACTTGGATGTTCGTCGGCAAGGATTTAAACAATTGATTTGCCAGCCAAATATCTACCATCGAAAACTCATCAATAATAAGGAGCTTCCCTTGAACAGGGTCTGTTTCATTGCGCTGGAAAGACCCTTCTGGCGTCCATCCAAGCAGGCGATGAATTGTGCACGCCGGAAGCCCCGTCGATTCACTCATTCGCTTCGCTGCTCTTCCTGTTGGAGCCGTTAATAGTATTGGAAATGGATTGTCATCACTATATTCATTTAGATTTAGTGATAGCCCGTGAAGCGACGCATACATTTCAACAATTCCTTTAATAACTGTAGTTTTCCCCGTTCCTGGTCCACCTGTTAATAACATCATCGGCTTATGAAGTGCAGTTTGAACTGCTTCTTGCTGAAGCGGTGCATACTGTACCTTTAGCTGTTCTTCAATTTCACCTAATGTCTTTAACACTTCTGCTTCAGGAAATGCAGGGGTTTCCTCTTGATTCATAAGCCTGCGAATGGACTTTACAACGCCTTTTTCAGAGTAAAATAACGAAGCTAAATACACACGCTCTTCTTCTATGATGACTTTCCCTTCACTTTGCATCATTTCAACGCAGCCTACAATATCTTCCTCAGTCACTCCGCCTTCTTGATTATTTAAAAGTGACATCGTTTCTCTTACAAGCTGACCTTTTTCCATATACACGTGACCGAGTTGTAATGAAATATTCTCTAACGTATAAAAACACCCTGCACGTACACGGTCATCGTGATTGCCCGTTATTCCGATTGCACGCCCTATATCATCTGCTCTTCCAAATCCAATTCCGTCCACTTCTTCAATAAGTTTATACGGATTATTACGAATCACTTCTAATGTCATCTCTTTATATTGCTGATAAATTTTAATAGAAAGTTTTGTTCCAAAACCGTAACCATTTAAAAAACTCATCACTTTCTCGAGCCCTTGATGCTCAATAATCGTCTCATATATTTCCTGCGCTTTTTGCTTGTTTACAACACCACTTAACGCATCCGGATCATCCATAATTTTAGAAATCGCATGCTCACCAAGATGGTCCACGATTTTTTCGGCTGTACGCTTTCCAATCCCTTTAAATAAATCGCTCGCTAAATATTGCACCATACCTGCTTTTGTTTGTGGCAATTCTTTTTTAAACGTTTCAACTAAATATTGTTTTCCATACTTTGGGTGGTCTTTAAAATGACCTGTTAATGTAAACACTTCATCTTCATGCATACGGGGAAAATGACCGTTTATCATTACTTTTTTTTCGTCGTATGTTTCATTCGTTTCAATGACTTTCATACTGACAACGGAATAGAGGTTTTCTTCGTTGTGGAAAATGGTATGAAGAACTTGCGCTTTTATAAATCTTTTTTCTTCCTCAAACAAATCCATTGCATGTTGATTTCCCATATTTCCTCTCCTTTCCGAGTTCTTTTCACTTTAATGAGCAGTACATCCCCCACCTCTTTCACAATCTTTAGATGAGGGGTAACTGCGCATTAAACTATAATTTCACTTTATTCAGCTTCTTGCTCTAATAAACGAATACCATTACCAGCTAAAAAGTGGTCTGCTTGAATTTCAGTCGCTTTCTTAAATAAAGTAAGAGCTTTCTCGTTATTCTCCTCGAATACGTACGCAACACCTAAATTATAATACGCATCTGCATACTCTTCATCCATTTCTAACACCTTTTCAAAATAAGGTTTTGCCTCTTGAATATGTTCTAGTCGTGCGAAGCAAAGTCCGCATTGGAAAACAGCTTCTACATCGCCTTCATCTAATTCCGTCGCTCTTTGTAAAAATGGAAGTGCAAGACGATCATTTCCAAGTTGCACATGTGTGATACCTAACATAAATGTTACGTCAGCTGATTGTAATCCCACTTGCATCGCTTGTTCAAATACAGCCTTCGCCTCTGCAAATTGCTCTTGACCGTAATATACATTTCCTAAGCCATAATAAGCAGCCGCAGATTTACCATCTAATTCTAATGCACGTTTATAAAATACAATTGCTCGCTCACTATCACCTAATACATCTAATAAATTCGCAAAGTTAATGTATCCAAGCGCATCTTTCGGATTTTCTTCGATTGCTTCTGTGAAATTTTTAGCTGCTTCTTCCCAGTTTCCTTCTTGCATATATTTAATACCTGTTTCAAGTTTGTTTGACATATCCTTCACCTCTACAACAAATTATAACAAAGAATGTATTTTCCAAGCGAACGAAAATTCGCTTTATGTAAAAGAAACCTCTAACCGCTAATCGGCAGAGGCTTCTCGTGTTATCCTAAATAATCTAATTTCTTACCACTATGATATACTTCATCAATTGTAGCGCCGCCTAAGCACTCATCTCCATCATAGAAAACAACTGCTTGGCCTGGCGTAATCGCACGAATTGGCTCATCACAAAGAATACGAACTGTATTTTCATCAACGATTTGAACCGTTACTTTATTGTCTGCTTGACGATAACGGAATTTCGCTGTACACGTAAATTCTTTTTCCTTCGCTTTATTACTTACCCAGCCTACATTCGTAGCAATAACTTCATCACCATATAGAAGTTCGTTATGGAATCCTTGGTCAACATATAAAATGTTTTCTTTCAAGTTTTTCCCAACAGCAAACCACGGATCACCATTACCACCAATACCAAGGCCATGACGTTGTCCAATTGTATAATACATTAAACCATCATGTGTCCCTTTCACTTCACCAGATAATGTTTGCATCACACCTGGTTGCGCCGGTAAATAGTTACTTAAGAAATCTTTAAAGTTACGCTCACCAATGAAGCAAATACCAGTACTATCTTTCTTCGCCGCTGTCGCTAAACCAGCTTCTGTCGCCATTTCGCGAATTTGTGGTTTCTTTAATTCACCTAATGGGAACATTGTTTTTGATAGTTGCTCTTGGCTTAATTGATTTAAGAAATATGTTTGATCTTTATTGTCATCAACGCCGCGAAGCATTTTATATTCGCCGTCCATATAAGCAACGCGTGCATAATGACCTGTTGCTACATAATCAGCACCAAGTGCAATTGCATGCTCTAAAAATGCTTTAAATTTAATTTCTTTGTTACACATTACATCTGGGTTTGGTGTACGACCAGCTCGGTACTCATCTAAAAAGTACGTAAATACTTTATCCCAGTATTGTTTTTCAAAGTTTACTGCATAATACGGAATGCCGATTTGGTTACACACTTCAATTACATCATTGTAATCTTCTGTTGCTGTGCAGACACCATTTGCATCTGTATCATCCCAGTTTTTCATAAAAATTCCGATTACATCATAACCTTGCTCTTTTAATAAAAGAGCTGCTACAGATGAATCGACGCCACCGGACATCCCGATGACAACGCGTGTTTCTTGAGGTAGTTTGTTCATCATGTCACCTCCCATGCTAATTTTGTGTTAATCGCTTCACGATTTTCACTGTTTCGTACGCCGCTTTTTCAATTTGCTCTTTCGTATTTCCAAGTCCGAAACTAAAGCGTACGGATGAACGTATTTGATCGGAGTCTTTTCCGAACATCGCCACTAATACATGTGATGGGTCAATCGAACCAGCTGTACAAGCAGAACCACTTGATACTGCAATACCAGCTAAGTCTAGGTTTACAAGAAACGGTTCAATATTCATTCCTGTAAAACTTATATTAAACACATGTGGTAAGCGATATTCCAAGTCTCCGTTTACCTCGAAATGAATGTCCTCATTTTTGAAGACAGATACCATTATATCTTTAAACTCTTCATATTGGGCATTTTTTTGCTCACGAGTTTTTTCAGCTAGCGAAACTGCATGTTGAAGTCCAACAATACTAGGTACATTTTCAGTACCAGCACGACGTTTTCTTTCTTGCTCTCCGCCTATTAATAACGGTTCAAATTTCACATTTGCACCAGCATATAGGAACCCTACACCTTTTGGGCCGTTAATTTTGTGAGCGGAAATCGATAATAAATCAATACCAAACTCTTTCACATCTATTTCTATTAAACCGTAAGCTTGTACAGCATCTGTGTGGAAATAAGCTTGATGCTCTTTTAACAACTTTCCTATTTCCACAATTGGTTGTATTGTCCCTACTTCATTATTCCCGAACATAATAGATACAAGAATCGTTTCTTCCGTTAGTGCCTTTTGTATGTCAGAAACTTGAACACGCCCTGTTTCATCAACAGGTAAATACGTCACTTCAAATCCTTCACGCTCTAACAATTCACACGTATGCAAAATCGCATGATGTTCAATTTGCGTTGTAATAATGTGGTTACCTTTATGACGATTCGCACGCGCTACACCTATAAGTGCTAAATTATCAGCTTCTGTACCACCGCTCGTGAATATAATTTCATTTGGACTCGCGTGAATGCTACGTGCACACACACGTCTCGCCTCATCTACCGCATGGCGCGTTTGACGCCCATAAAAGTGAATACTAGACGGGTTTCCAAATGTTTCTGTCATATATGGAATCATCTTTTCGACCACTTCTGGGTGAGTCGGAGATGTCGCAGCATGATCTAAGTAAATGCGTTCCATTAAATCTCCTTCTTTCCAAATCGTTTCACAAGGAATTAAATGTAAAACATATAGCCCCCGTGATTTTCTTCCTCATAACGTACTAAATCTTCTAAAGTTGTACTATCTAATACTTCTTGCACCGCATCACGAACACGCATCCATAATTGGCGTTGTGCTGGTTCTTCTTCTTCTATCATTTCTACAACACTAATTGGACCCTCTAGTACACGGATTACATCTCCAGCTGTAATGTTGACTGGCTGATCAGATAATACATATCCGCCATATGCCCCGCGCGTACTCTTTACAAGACGAGCGTTACGAAGTGGTGAAATTAATTGCTCTAAGTAATGCTCAGATAGGTCATGTGCCTGTGCAATTGATTTTAATGAAATTGGGCCTTCACCAAACTTTTTTGCAAGGTCGATCATAATTGTTAAGCCGTAGCGGCCTTTTGTTGAAATCTTCATCTATTTTGCACCTCTTTTCAAATTTTCACTTCTATTGGTTATATCTTATTTATCCCGCTATTTGCGGGCAGTAAAACTCCCACCTCACAATTCGGCTGGAGCAAAGAAGTTAGGTGGGGGATGAACAAAACCCCCACTAATTAAAGTTTCACTTTATAAAAGAACACAATTTAAAATCCTATGAAATTATAGCATAATATAGTATTATAAGAAATTTCAACTTGTGTATCAAAATGATAACATAAAATCACATTGAAAAACTCGGAAATTATTACAATTGAAAGAAAAATAGGAATATTCGTATTCATTTTCCCCACAAAACAGCATCCTATTTCAAATTTCATCAAAAAAAATGATACGATAGAATGAGATTATACATTAAGGGAGAGGGTCAAATGAAACAACCACTCGCACATCGAATGCGCCCTACAAATATTCAAGAAATTATCGGACAACAGCATTTAGTTGGTGAAGGCAAGATTTTATGGCGTATGGTCCAAGCAAATCATTTTCAATCAATGATTTTATACGGTCCTCCAGGCACAGGAAAAACATCAATCGCTAGCGCAATTGCAGGAAGTACTGGAACCCTGTTTCGCCTCTTAAACGCTGTTACTCATAATAAAAAAGATATGGAAGTTGTCGTACAAGAAGCGAAGATGCATCGGCACCTCGTTTTAATTTTGGATGAAGTTCATAGGCTAGATAAAGCGAAGCAAGACTTTCTATTACCCCATTTAGAAAGCGGACTTCTTACTTTAATTGGTGCAACGACAAGCAATCCGTTCCATGCTATTAATTCTGCTATTCGAAGCCGTTGTCAAATCTTCGAATTACACGCATT
The DNA here is from genome assembly GCF_044909215.1 of Bacillus sp. RC252. NCBI lineage: Bacteria > Bacillati > Bacillota > Bacilli > Caryophanales > Bacillaceae > Bacillus > Bacillus sp. RC252. The sequence continues at coordinate 283,059 of NZ_JBIYDV010000007.1, forward strand.
AACAGAAGATGATATTTTAATTGGCTTAAAACGAGCGCTTGAAGATAAAGAAAAAGGGCTTGGGGAATATGATGTGACTGTTACGGATGAAGCATTACATCACTTTGCAAATGCGTCAGGCGGAGATATGCGCTCAGCTTATAATGCACTTGAACTAGCTGTTTTATCTAGCTTTACAACTGACGACAAAGCCGCGGAAATTACACTTGAAATCGCGGAAGAATGCTTACAGAAAAAGAGTTTTGTTCACGACAAAGGTGGCGATGCTCACTATGACGTTTTATCTGCTTTTCAAAAATCAGTACGCGGAAGTGATGTGAACGCCGCGCTTCATTATTTAGCACGTCTTATTGAAGCTGGTGACTTACAAAGCATCGGTAGACGTCTGCTTATTATGGCATATGAAGATATCGGACTTGCTAGCCCACAAGCTGGACAACGTACACTTGCAGCGATTGAATCAGCTGAACGGGTCGGCTTCCCAGAGGCACGCATACCACTTGCAAATGCTGTTATTGAACTTTGTCTATCACCGAAATCAAACTCGGCCTATAAAGCACTCGATGCCGCACTACACGATTTACGTAATGGCCAAACAGGCGATATTCCAAGTCATTTAAAAGATAGTCATTATAAAGGAGCCGAATCGTTAGGAAGAGGCATCGGATACTTATATCCACACGATCACCCAAACGGTTGGGTACAACAACAATACTTACCTGATAAAATTAAAAACAAGCAATATTATAAACCGAAAACGACAGGGAAATTTGAACAAGCACTTTCTACTGTTTATGAAAGATTACAAAGTTCGCATAAAACGAAGAATAAAGGGTAATATAAGCGAAAACGTCACCATTACGGAGGGTTCGCTTATGAAAACACGTCAAGATGCATGGACAAAAGAAGACGATCTCCTTTTAGCAGAAACTGTTTTACGACATATTCGCAGCGGAAGTACACAAATAAAAGCATTCGATGAAGTCGGTGATACATTAAACCGAACTTCAGCAGCTTGTGGCTTTAGATGGAATGCTGAAGTAAGACCATATTATGAAGATGCGGTGCAAATCGCAAAAAAACAACGTAAAGAATTAAAGCGTTCGGAAGCTAAAATAGAAAAAGAGCAGTTCACACAAACTCGGCAGCTCGTAATCGATGCCGAGTTTTCAGAAGATATTGTCCCAAATAAACAAGGTCTTACAATGCAAAATGTCATCTCATTTTTGCAAAACTTGGAGCACAATAACCCTTCACTCGCAAAGTTACAAACTGAAAATGACGTATTACAAGATCAGCTCACTTCCCTGCAAAAAATGAATAATGAACTTGAAGCAAAATTAGCTGTTCTCACAAAAAAACAACAAGCAATCGAAGAAGATTATGCAATGCTTGTTAGAATTATGGATCGTGCTCGAAAACTTGTTTCGGTCGAAGAACAAGAAGAGCAAATTGCTCCGATTTTCAAAACCGATCAAAATGGAAATTTAGATATTATATATTCTGCAGAAAACTAAAAACAGGGATGCCACTTTTTCAACTAAGTGACATCCCTGTTTATTTTCCCTTAGTAAAAAAGCACCACAGTAAATGTAATTATATTAACGATTCGACATCGATATTTCTTTAAAACATACAAAAAGCATATATCCTAAACGATATATGCTTCCTTTTTATTCTTGCCCTACACGCTTCACTTCTACGTTTTTAATACGCTCACGTACAACGTGACTTGCCATAATTAAACCAGCCACAGATGGTACGAACGCATTTGAAGAAGGTGGTAATTTCGCTTTACGAATTTTTGCATTTTCGTCTGGTACGATTTCTTTACGTACTTCTTCACGAATTACGATTGGGTTTTCGTCAGAGAAGACAACTTTTACACCTTTTTTAATACCATCTTTACGAAGCTTCGTACGAATTACTTTCGCAATTGGATCTGTATGCGTTTTAGAAATGTCCGCAATACGGAAACGAGTTGGGTCCATTTTATTTGCCGCACCCATACATGAGATAATTTTGATTTTACGACGTAAACATTGTTTAATTAAATGAATTTTGAACGTAATCGTATCAGATGCATCTACTACGAAATCTAAACCGTGTTTAAAGAACTCTTCATATGTTTCATCTGTATAAAACATCTCTAGTCCAATTACTTCACACTCTGGATTAATATCTGCAATACGCTCTTTCATTAATTCTACTTTTGAACGTCCTACAGTAGATACTAACGCGTGAATTTGACGGTTTACGTTTGTAATATCTACAACATCTTTGTCAACTAATACAAGACGTCCTACGCCAGAACGTGCTAACGCTTCTGCCGAAAATGATCCTACACCGCCAATACCTAAAATACCGACTGTACTATTTTTTAATATTTCAAGGCCTTCTTTTCCAAAGGCTAATTCATTACGTGAAAATTGATGTAACATTCAGCTCTACACTCCTATTACAAAAATGGTCTACCATGTATTCTAGCGTTTTTCCGACTATTTGTATAGAAAAAGTTATAGAATCCTTAAAAATACATATTTTAAAAATGAAAACATAGTGTAAACCGGGCTTTTACTTCTTCCTAAATGCAAGTTTACAAAGGAGGATTCAGATGGCCGAGCAGATCGAGGCACTTATGCTAGGAGGAGCACAGTGTAGCTTTACTACTCGAGCACCGGACTAGCATAAGCAACGATGAGATGCGACGGTTATCTGAACCGGACTTTTTAAACAACCTCTTCAATATACGTTTAAAAAGGAGGATTTAGAGAACCGAGCAGATCGAGGCACTTATGCTAGGAGGAGCACAGTGTAGCTTTACTACTCGAGCACCGGACTAGCATAAGCAACGATGAGATGCGACGGTT